>VSNQ01000156.1 GCA_009774395.1 Lachnospiraceae bacterium | reverse complement strand
GTTAAAGTTACCCTTTTTTCCGAAAAACATGTCAAAATCTTTTTCAAAAAGTTCTTGACATATCACCAGAATGCTTCTGTAACAGGATTTTCAGGTTATCGGATATCTTCTCCTGAAATGCCTCATTATCCATATCCCCACGATATAGCTGGTTAAAAAGCCTCCCGTCACGGATGAACAGAACCCGCCCCGCATAACAGGCGGTTTTAACGCTGTGTGTCACCACAAGGATGGTCTGCCCCGTCCTGTGTATATCCGTAAACATTTTCATAACCTGTGCAGAAGAACGGGAGTCTAACGCCCCGGTAGGCTCGTCAGCAAGCACTATTTGGGGGGCAGTGATCAAAGCACGGGCAATAGCCGCCCTCTGCTTCTGGCCGCCCGATACCTCATACGGGTACTTTTCTAAAATATCAGAAATCTTAAGCTGCGCTGCCAATGGTTCTATCCGGCTTTCCATCTGCTTCTTCGGGGTATTGGAAAGCACAAGGGGCAGATAGATATTATCCCGCAGGGAGAAGTTATCCAGCAGGTTGAAGTCCTGAAAGACAAACCCTAAATTCTCGCGCCTGAACCGTGAGATATTGCTGTCCCTGATCTGGGTAATGTCCTTTCCGGCAAGCAGGATTTTCCCCTCGGTAGGACGGTCTAACGCTGCTAAAAGGTTGAGCAGCGTTGTCTTTCCGGAGCCGCTCTCGCCCATGACAGCAATAAACTCGCCCCGTTCTACGCCAAACGAAACATCTTTCAGTGCTTCCACCTGACTGCCGCCAAACCTGCTGCTGTATATTTTCCGCAGATGCTCCACCATTAGCAAAGTTGTGTTTTTATCATTCATGTGTATGTTCCTTTCTGTATTTGGGCTTTACACATAAGATTATAAAAAAAGCAGGAACCGTCTGCCATAGATTAAGGTGACATTTCCCGCTTGAACCTTACATCACTTGTAAGGAAAGTCAATCTACAGCGGCAAAATCATCCCCCGGCAAATTGATTGTTACTGTTGTCCCAATATTTACCTGTGACGAAATAGAAAGAGTCAGCCCTAACAGGTGCGAAACCTTTTTGCACATATACAAGCCGCAGCCCGTGGATTTCTGGTGAATATGCCCGTTAAAACCTGTATAGCCCTTTTCAAACAGGCGCGGCAGATCCTCGGCGGCTATTCCCATCCCAGTATCACTGACACATATCTGCAATGGGGCAGGCTGAAATATTGCAATGGTGCCCCGCTCCGTATATTTCGCGGCATTTGAAACCAACTGCTCCAATATGAACAACAGCCATTTCCTGTCTGTAAGGACTTCTGCCTCCAAATCATGCAAGTCTATTTTCAGCCTCTTTGCGATCAAAATAACAGAATGTTTCCTGACTGCTTCCTGAGCCACAGACATGAGCTTTACCTGTTCTAAACACAGATCGGAATATTGATTTTCCAACTGCAGGTATTTGAGCGCCATGTCTGCATACCGTGATACCTGCAGCAGCTCCGCTTTCCATTTAGATGGCGTGGTGTCGCCCGTCTGCAGCATCAGGTCCATAGAATAAATGGGTGTCTTTATCTGGTGCGTCCAGAGGGTATAATAATCATCCCTTTCCGCATTTAGTTTCTGCCACTTGGTTCGTTCATCCTGCCATGCCTGCAAAGCCTCTTTGACCACACGCTGATAGTTTTGCTCTAAAAGTGTATCAGCCGCCCACAGATCAGGCATAACCGGATCTTCCATCTGCCCGATATTTTGCAGCCGCTCACATTTCCGGTATATGCGGCGCATATCCCAAAAGGCAAAGGGCAGTACGAACAGGATGAGCAGAAATGTTGTATATAAAACCGGCTCCATGCGGACATCGTAAAGAAAATATAAAAAGAAATTACATAGAATCAGCCCGCAAAACACAACAATCACCTTATATTTTTCCTTCAGATACTGAATCAGAAAATGTTTTTTATCCAACTTGGTAGCCCATGCCTTTCCGGGTGACAATAAAATCCTCAAGACCAATCCCCCTCAGTTTGTTTCGTACTCTTGTCACATTAACCGTAAGCGTGTTATCATCAACAAAAGTATTGTCGTTCCACAATGCCTGCATAAGTTCATCGCGGGACACATTTTTACCGCTGTGGGTCATAAGCTCTTTCAGGATTATGAAATCATTACGCGACAATTCCAATATTCTTCCCTTGTACTGCAATTTTGCATTATCCAAATCCAACACCACATCACCACAGGCAACTACATTCATCGCACCTTGAAAATCATAGGTGCGCCGCAGCAGGGAATTAATCTTTGCAAGCAGAAAATTAAGGTCAAATGGTTTTACCACAAAATCATCACCCCCCATGTTCATGGCTAAGATCATGTTCAGATTGTCATTGATGGAAGATATAAAAATGATCGGAACCTTTGAAATCTTTCTTATTTCTTCGCACCAATGATAGCCGTTATAATGCGGAAGCGTTATATCCAGCAGGACAATTTCCGGCCTGAAGCTGATAAACTGATCTGTCACCTGCCCGAAGTCTTTCAAATATTCACATTGAAAGCCCCATGCACTTAAAAAATTACTGATGGATTGTGCGGCATTCAAATCATCTTCTATAATCAAAACTTTATACTGTATCATAGACCTTTCTCCTGTTCCTTTTTTATCAATTATATCATCTATTATTTTTTTACTCCATCTCCCTGAATGTGCCAGCCATTCCACCCACAAGGCTCCACTGGCACTGTATATAGGATTTGAGATTTTCTGTGCTTTGCCGATAAATCTCTTGGACTGTTTCCTATTACTTCGGCAGAAAACCGTTCCCACTAAAGTAAAAACATCCACTGAATTATACCATAAAAATTTTCTGTTTTTCACCCGATGGCACGAAACGACTATTTTTCGGGAGCGGAAAGCAAAAAAGAGCCATTGAACAGCCCTTTTCCATGTTGTCATTTATTCATTCAATTTTTATCGTTTTCCTCGTACACAAACACGGAAATCCTGTATATTATCACGGAAACCCTTATACTATCACGAAAACTCCCATCCTGTTTCCGTGATAATACAGGCAGTTTCCGTGTTTGTATATGGGTTTTGCCTGCGAGTATCGACTTTTGCGTGATAGTATGGAGTTTTGCCTGCGAGTATCCGAGTTTCCGTGATAATAACCGACTTTTGGGGCTGTCGCACTAAACAATTAGTGTACAGCCCTTTTTTCATAAAAATAAGGGGCTGTCGCATTAAGGAAAATCTATACAAAATATTATAGTAACGTGCTATATTTTACAATATATCTTGTATAATCCAGGCGTATTGTGACAGCTTCACACCAAGTCATGCAGTCGGTTGTCCATAATAAATTTCTTTTTTCTTGGATCGCCTTCTGCACGGTAAATCGTTAAGTTCTCTAAATCAAATACGGAACTCCAAACCGTTTCAAAGTCCGGCTCATTGTCATATTGGCACATAAATCCATAATCACCCTTTAAAAGCTGCTTGGTCGTTTCAACGTAATCCTCTTTTATCCGTCCTGAAGCAAAACAGTCCATGACAACTTGATATCGCTTATGAGAATCATAATCATTCCCATCTGCATCATCATATGGTTTCATCCCATCGGACGTAAAACTGTTGACAGTACAAATGATTCTGCCATTATCAAAACTTTCTGCATCACGGATGTTTTTCATGGATGGCGTACATTCAACCACTTTTATATCACCGCTTTTATCTGCAAGCAAAATATTACAGTTAGATGCGATTGGAAGTTCCATAAGCAAAGAAACCGCCTGCTCCGTATTATCCGCTCTTTCAAGCAGATACCGCACGATGAAACAGGAATTAAATCCCGCCTGTATTTTATCAAGGCTGGTCATTACAAAAGTCATTGCAACCGCAAGCCCATGTTCATTTAGTCCCTCCTCCCCGTTAATAAAAGAGGATGTCGTAATTTGAAATCTATTTCCGTTCTTCGGGGCATAGATTTCACTTTTGCTCCCCTCCCGCAGATAAGGCGGTAAGTCATTGTTTCTGCCATATAGGATTCTTCCGCCCTTTACATATGCGAAAGCAGTACATCCCCGAACTTCAACTGGAATATTGCTCTCTAGGTTATACATACAGCACCCCATACATAGCATCCAAGAAGCAAAACGCAGATAATCCGCACCTATGGCGTCGCTCACCCCTCTGATTTCCTCGCATACTTCTGGGAAATATTTTCTTAATGCCGCTTCGCTCCGTTTCCCATGTTCCAGTTGAAATTCATCCAAATGGAGAGGGAAAGAAACCTGACATTTTTTGAATATCTTTCCACGCTTCACGCCCATTTCATAATGGTCGCCCTTTAACCTTAAATGATACACCGTTTAATCATCCTCCTTAACCACTGCAATCCATACTTCGGAATGTCCGTTTACTGGCTGTCCGCTGCAAATCGGATACACTTCAATATCTGGCAGTTCTGCATATTGATACCCAGAGAACGGCAGCCATTCCATATAGAACCGCTTGAACACACTCTGCACATCTTCCTTAAAACGCCCATTATTGTCAAATATCACCCATGTAGCCGCAGGGATTTCAAATCCATACATGCCCGCAGGGGCAGGGGAATTTACAGCAACGCCGATGTAGTAATAAATTTCTCTCGGGTTTTTATATACGCTGATTCCTAAAATTCCTCTTGGCTCTCCATTAGACAGACTGCATATTTCCAAAAATTGTTTTCCCTGCAATGACGCTTTCCAAAACTCTGGGACAATCCTTAAATTTTCTTCCATATCCGAAGTCAAAGGGATACGGATGCCCACAATACGCAGGGGCGGCTTTTTTACAATGCGATATGCCATAGCGCTTCCTCCTGTGATTTCAATTTTAAACTGAATTGACGGATATGCTTGCAGGACATTTCCCCCTAGCTTAGCTGCTGTTGGCGTGATGCCATGAACATTCTGAAAAGCCCTATTAAAAGAAGTCGGAGAGGAATATCCATATTTTAACGCAACGTCTATTACCCTGCTGTCTGCCCGCTGCAATTCAAATGCCGCCTGCGTCATTTTTCGGCGGCGTATGTATTCCGCCAGCGACACACCCGAAACATAGGAAAAAACACGCTGGAAATAATAGGGAGAACAACACGCAATGCGGGCTGCTTCATCATACGATATTTCCTTATCCAGATTATCTTCTATGTAATCAATGGCTTTTCCAAGCTTTTTCAACCATTCCATCCTTTTACCTCCTTGCCGTTAAGGATAGCTTAATCCGATTTATATTTCCTCTCTTTTTCTGCTATCTTTTGTAAAGACAAGTATAATGTACAAGAAATATATAAAACTGTCCAGAATATTTTTACTTCTCTTATTCACGCAAAAAATCTACGCAATTTACTTACTCTTTTTTACAGCCTCGAAATTATAATACTGTTATCATAAGCAAAGGAAAATTAACTAAACGGTGTCAATCTTAAAAAACTGACTGCTCCCAATGCTGCAGATTTCCGCAAGGATCATCTGGGATTCAAGTTCCAGGAGTACCTGCTGCTTAACAGTTTCACTATTTTTGAAAATATCGCTGTTCCACTTGAAAAGTAACTTTAGTATTACTGTATTAACAACGTTACACCAAAAAAGCCTTGTATTGTTTCTAAAAAAGCGATACAATATAACTATAACCTGTTGTGTTCCCAAAGGGATTTTCTGCTGTAAACCATCTTTTGGAATCACATCAATCAACCTTCTAGTTCATAAAGGAGTTTTTTATGAATCATCAAAATACAAAAACATCTGGCAATAGAAAGCGAATTGCTGATGAAATTATGACCCGTATTGGCAAAAGCGTTATTCTCGTGTTTTTAATTGTAGCAGCAGCCGTTATTTGTATGGCTGGCTGGACTATTATAACATCGAAAGAAAAAGAACTTACCTTGGAATCCCAAGCAGCATCAAACCAACTGAACGCATTTCTCGATCAGTACACAAGAGGTGCTGAACAGTTGGCTGTCCATCCTGACATCAAACACATTATGAACGAAATTAAATCTGGCAACAATATTTCTAAGGCTCAAAAAATGGATGCGGTGCTAGACTATCTTGTCAACATTGCAAATACAGATACAGAAAATGTTATGGCGGTATGGAGTTCCGACTTAGATTCAAGTTCCCTAATACAGTCTGATGGTTATATAAGTAATGATGACTGGGATATTACGGGGCGTGGATGGTATGGCTGTATCACAGAAAAGAAAACCGTTCTAACAGAACCTTATATTGATTCCTCAACCGGAAAAATGATTTTAAGCGCCGCAGCACCAGTTTATGATGATACAGGAGCTGTTCTGGGTGCGGTCGGTTTTGACATCTCACTTGACCATATAACAAAAATCCTGCAAGGATACAAAGTCGGACGTAACGGATATCTACTACTTTTATCAGAAAACGGTACATTCCTCTACCACCCAAACAATGATTTTATCCCAAAAAATATTAATGAAGTCAGCATATCTCAAAATGTTGTAGATGCTGTTTCATCAAAGAGAAATGAATTTTTAAAATACAAGGTTGAGGGTACAACAAAATATGGTTTCTTGGAAATGGTTGGAGATACAGGCTACCTCGTACTTAGTAGTATGCCCATGTCAGAATATTATTCTATGCTTATTGTAATGATAATTGCCTTAATTATCCTTTTTGCAATTGGAGCCTTACTTATAGCATTTAGCATTCGAAAAAGCGCCGCTAATGTGACAAAACCAATCCTTGCGTTAAACCAAACTGCACAACAGCTCGCCGCAGGAAATCTTGATGTTGAGCTTGCCATCACATCCAATGATGAAATTGGAGAACTTGGTGAATCCATTGCCCAAACAGTAAATCGGCTGAAAGAATATATTGCTTATATCGATGAAACTGCGGAAGTACTTACACAAATTGCGGATGGAAAACTTCATATTACATTAAAGTATGATTATGTCGGTGAATTTGAAAAAATCAAAAACGCATTGCTTAACATATCTCGTTCTATGAACCAAGTAATGGAGGGGATCAACACAAGTTCTGAGCGTGTTTCTGTAGGTGCTTCCGAACTTGCCAATGCTTCTCAAATGTTAGCAGAGGGTGCTGAATTGCAAGCAGCTTCCGTAGAAGAACTTGCAGCAACCACAAATTCCGTCGCAGACCATGTAGAGGAAAGTCGTCGTGACGCCGAGGCTTCCGCAAAAGAAACAGCGCGTGTCACCACTATGATCGAACAGAACCAAGCAAAAATGACGATGATGATGGATGCCATGAATGAAATCCACCAAACTTCACAGCAGGTTGTCGGCATTATTCAAACAATTGAGGAAATCGCAGATCAAACAAATCTATTGTCCCTAAATGCTTCCATTGAAGCTGCCCGCGCAGGTGACGCTGGCAAAGGCTTTGCAGTGGTTGCAGATGAAATCGGAAAACTTGCGTTGGAAAGTGCGAAGGCCGCAAGCTCGACAAGAAATCTAATTGAAATTTCTATGGAAGAGATTAACAAAGGAAATGCGATTGCCACAGATGCTATGAATGCACTAAAAGACTCTGTGAATGCTGTTGATCATGTAAATGAAATGATTAAAAATACAGCGCAAAATTCGGCGATTCAAGCCGAAAGTATGGAGCAGCTCCGCGTTGGAATCGATGAGATTGCTCGTGGAATTCAAGATAATTCCGCTGCCTCAGAAGAAACTTCCGCAACTTCTGAGGAACTAGCCTCACAGGCAAACCTTTTAAATACAATGGTTCAACGCTTTGAACTAATTCATTAAAATAGAAACTGTCGCAATTATCTGCTGCAAGTTTTGCTCCTGCGGACAGGGCATACGATAGCTTCTCAGAAAAGGCGCTGCTTTTGCGCCGCCCATCTAATGACAGGATTCCCAAAGGGGTTCCTGTCATCTGCATTCTGTCTGTTTCAATTTCTTGCCTGCCTTTTTTCAAAAATATTGATACTGTTTTCGATGCCTGCATAGCAGATATATCGTCAGCATAAGCGTGAGCAGTTCCGCAAGCGGGACTGCAAGCCATACGCCTGCCACCTCTAAAAATCTCGGCAACACCAAAAGGAACACCGTAATAAATCCAAACGTCCGCAGGAAAGATATGGCTGCAGACGCTTTCCCATTGGATAATGCCGTAAATAAAGCGGATGAAAAAATATTGCACCCAGAGAACAGAAAGCTGAATGAAAAAATGACAAATCCATTCTTTGTAATCTCAAAAACATTTCTGTTATTCTCCGCAAATACCTTTGCAATGCTTTCCCCGCCAAGCATGGAAAATAAAAATACAGATATGGAAATCCCCGCTATAAAGCTAAAGCAGATACGGATGGTCTTTTTTAGCTGTTTTACATTCCCGCTCCCATAGTTATAGCTTACGACAGGGGCTGTTCCCATAGAAAAGCCAATATAAAGCGTTGTTAAGAGAAACTGCGAATAGATGAGTACCGTAATCGCCGCCACGCCGTCCTCGCCTAACAGCTTCATCATCGTTACATTAAACAGAAATGTCGTTACGGCAGTCGAACACTGGCTTACCAGTTCCGACACACCGTTGGAGCAGCTTTTCAGCAGAACAGATGTGTCCATGTCAGGCTTACAAAAGTGCAGCTCACTTCTTCCTAGCGGTAACGCCCCCTCCCTTCGGTCAGCGGCAAGTCGGTCGCCGCATTCCAATTCGGCTGCGCCAAAGCGACTTCCTCTCAGAAAAAATATTGTACCGATAATTGATGGTATCATATATCCGATGCCTGTCCCAATAGCAGCTCCTTTGATTCCCATTTGCAGTAAAACGATAAAAACATAATCAAAAACAATGTTGGCAATCCCCGCCAGAACAGCAAGCACTAATCCTAATGTCGGTTTCCCCGCCGTCACAAACAGATTCTGATATAGCACCTGCATCATGTTAAAAGCGGCGAAAATAAGCTGTATCGTCAGATAATCCCTGCAATATGGGAACAAGATTTCACTTGCACCCAATCCCCAGATGATTTCATCCAAAAAGAGAAGCCCTGCCGCTGTAATCAGCAGACCGATAACCGCCCCTGCCACGACAATCAACGTAAAATTGCTTCTGGCTTCCTCTGTGTTTCCATTCCCCATTTTCTTCGCAACGACCGCACTTCCTCCTGTCGCAAGCATCGTCCCCAGACCGACAATCAGATTGATGACGGGGCAGACGATATTGATGGA
>VSNQ01000155.1 GCA_009774395.1 Lachnospiraceae bacterium | reverse complement strand
CGGCGAGGCTTTTTCTCCTGCAAGATTGGAGAAATAGACAAGCAAGATGTGTCACTTATTTTTCTACAGTTCCTTAGCATTATAACAAAAAGCTGACGCTCTGTAAAGTATTAGAAAACTGCAAAAATACGAAAAACCGAGCGGTTTTCCCTCTCGGTTTTCGCATATACTATCAATTCATTTCCCAAACTTACTGCGTACAACCCAATGCTAATAAATACTTTTGTTATATCGGATTATTAACGGTATCTATTTTAAATCGCAATATCCAGTTGTGTTCTGGCAGTTTCCGTAGAAGTTGTTTTGTTTACCATAAATACCGCTGATGCATTCTTGCGGTAAACCGCCGCATCATTAATGATTCTGGTCAACTCATTGATTTTTTGGGAAAGTTGGTTACAATCGTTTTGTGTAACAGTCGCTGCGTCATGATTCAGCCTGTTTAGTTCTGTCGTCAGCCTCTTTAGTTCATCGTGAAAGTTCAGCCTGTCAGAAGTGGAAAACAGCCCATTAATTACTTGACTGGACAAACCTTCCATTTTTTTCGACATTTCCTCTAATGCGAGTTTTTCTGAAAAAGGTTCTTCGCTGCCGTCTTCCTGTTTATCCAACGAACGGCTTCTGTTCAGTCCTGCTTTGGATATGGAAACCTGCACCGACTCCTCCTCAAGTTCAGGATTTTCTCCAACGGCCGCGGTATTAACCTTCCTCGCCTGCTGCCGATCTTTCTCCTCAGAATTGGAGTTTTCGACCCCTGCTGCCGCCCTGTTTAATCCCAAGGCAGTTGCCGTACCTTTTACCTCCATGCTTACTCCTTCCCCTTATATACAGGTACAGACCCCTTATATTCTGTACACCGAATAAGATAATAGAATTGTTTGCAAGTTATGATAATAGATTATGCCATTATTCTATGTTAACTCATCCCTTAATAACTATATCGGTAAAAGTTGTCGCAATATTATAGATGTTTTTTAAATTTTTGCAATTATTCTGAAATTTTCATTTGTTATCTGTATACTGTGTGTTCCGAACAAAATTAGAGTCAGATTATTTCCTCTGCACGTTGGTATATACCATCAAGTAGAGCAGATTTCTCTTACCTCCTCTCCGCACAAGTCTGCGCAAAAAAACTGTTATACGAAGCAGGAAACCTTTGTTTCTTCTACTCTGTATAACAGCCTGTTTTTCGTAATTTATAACTCGTTTATCTTTTCAAATTTTCCGCGCAGTTCATTTGCAACCTGCCCGATTACCGTAGCGGATGCCGCAATCTCCTCGGTACTTGCCGCAAGGTTGTTAATCCTGTCATTTACGGAATCCACTACTCTAATCAGCTTTTCGGAATCCGTTGCCAGCAAGTCAATCGCTTCAGAAATCATTGCTTTATTCTTGTTGCTGTCGTCCGCTGCACCGCGGCTGACTTCGCTTAGATTTTTAATCTCCTGTGCTACTACTGCAAAGCCCTTTCCAACTTCTCCTGCACGCGCTGCTTCAATCGATGCATTTAAAGAAAGCAGATTGGTCTTCTCAGCTACCTTTGTAATATTTTCATTATTACCTCCAAGCTGTTCCAAAAGCACATTAATCCGTTCAAAGGAATTTTTAAGCTTTTCGCAGAAATCAACAACATCGATCATGGCGCTGCTGATATTTGTGCTCTCCTCCGCGTTACTGTTATTCCCGCTTACCATTTCATCAATAGATAAATTCAACGTGCGGAACTCCTCGTTTGCCTCGGCTACCATTGTGCTAATCGTTTCGCTCTTTTTCGTGATCTCCGCATTGGTAAAAGCAATCTGATCCGAAATCTCCTGCACCTGCTCCTTCTCTAATTCCACCATATCCTTCATATAGTGAACGCAGTTATCTTTCTTATTGCAACCGTTAAAGATTGCCTCCGCCATTTCCCTACAAGTATCATAGCCACAAGCACTGCAGTTAATCTCCTGCTGCTGCTTTGTTTTCTTCTGCATACTCTGATAAATTTCAGTTAACTGCGATTCGTTAGGAACTGCCATCTTGCATCCCTTTGACTTATCCGTATACTCGCGAATAAAATCTCTGATATCCAGATGCGCAAACTGCTTGTTTAAATTCCGCAGCCGGTGCGCTGGTGAAGCACCTCGCGCCCATGCGCCCGAATGTTTCTTACTTGCTTCCTTGATACGCTGCAATTCATATAAAATATCGTCGTTTTTTGTTTTTTCTTCCTCTACGCCGGTACCATAGATACAGCCTTTCGCACAGTTTAAAGCATCTACCATAAAAGGCAGTTCTCTGCCGCCCAACACACGCTTCTTATAATCTTCCAAAAAATCATATGCATGGCGTTCTCCCTCAATCTGACGGATAAATACTTCCTCACCACAAAACCAGTAGACATTCTCTTTCAGTCCGCCAGGCATAGGATAAATAGAGCCTAAACCATACTCTATCTCATCTTTTGCCGGTTCTGCCTTGATATGATTGCGCCGCGCATATTCCATTAAATGATCAAATGTAACATTATAGCTAATATATCCCTTATTTTGGGGGTCTGCTATCTCATCTTTCTTGGCAATACAAGGACTGATAAACGCCAGCTTATCTGTAATATTCAAATATTTTTTCGCATAGATGGCAGCACACATCAACGGACTTTGAATTGGTACTAGTTTCGGAATTAATTCTGGTATGTAATGTTCTATATAATTTACAATCGCAGGACATGGCTGTGAAATACCGCCCTTAAAATTGTGTTCTGTAATATACTTAATATACCCCCATGTAGTAATATCCGCACCGAAGCTTACACTGATAACGCGATTGACACCCATGCGCTTCAAGCCGCCTAATATCTGTTTATATTCTCTGGGATAGTTTGCCGCGAACGCAGGTGCCCAAAGCACTGAAATCCGCTCACCGCGCTTTAAAGCCTCAAAAAACAGCTCTGTATCATCACGATATTCCCGTGCATGATGTTCACATGCATCAAAGCACGCACCACAGGCTATACACCTATCGCCATCCACGATAATCATTTGCTTGTCACCATTATCAATCGCCCGATTTGCTGTAATCACTGGGCACGCAGCGATACATTTGTTACAGCCGATACAATTGTCATTTGTATAAATCAATCCTTTTTGCTCCTCGTACATCTCCAAACTTCCTTCCTAATTTATATGGTCTTTCACGTAATTGCATTCATTTCAATGGTCAATAGAAATCTCAAATACTGTGGATATAGAAAAAAAGAGAGTTCTGTCATATATTATAATATACTTTCACGCTTTTTTCATTAAAAAAGTGAAAAATAATTAAATATTTCACAATGTTTCTTTGATATTTTCCTCCTTTTACCGTTTCTTCTCTGCTTTTCGCTGCCGTCTGCGGGTTCTTAACTTTTTCAGAAAGGAGATTAGCAGAATCAGCACCACGCCACAGGCTGCTGCTGCGATAATATACATCAGTTTATAAGACTTTTTCTCAATAATGCAGAAGGCTTCCTTCTCCCCTGTCATTTCTACTTGCAGATACTGCCCTCTCGGTTTGCTTTCAAGCGCTGTCCATTGATTGTCATGGTATGCCCATACTTCTGCATCTTGATATGGATTGTAAATGCGGACGGCAAAGGTATCCGCTTCACTGATGCCGCCATTTTCCAATGCAATATCATAGATAACATATTCTTTGTTGGCTGCCTGTACAGGCGGTGTTCTGTCGCTAAGGGTAACGTTTAATATGGTATCCTCTGTAAATATCTGTTCTACAAGCGCATAGGGTTTTTCATACTCTCCTTCAGTACTTTCAAGAAACTTCTCGGCACTCTCTACAACGGTGACATTCTCCTTATATTCCCCTTCCACAACAAGATTACCTGTCATGGTCTTATCTGCATAATCCGGCCATACACCATAGTATCCTTGACGCTCTGGAATCTCGGGATACTGCAAGCTGGCAAGACTTTCACCAAACGGAATTTCCTGCATTCCCAGGTAGGTATCTTCTATACGATAAATAACTTTCAGATGCCAAAATTCTGTTGGAAGCTTCTCAGCGGTCAGCAGTTCTTCATATGTAATCGGTTCTGCAATGCCGACATAGCTAATATTGTCAATACCGTATAAACTGTCACCGACATAATAATTTCCGCTGACTTTTATCCCTTGCTCTTCCTCGTCGTCTGGCAGGTTCTCATAAGATGCTGTCTGTCCAGCAATTGCACCTTTTCTGCCGATTGCAGCCTCGCAATCCACAATTGCATAGCAATCTTTCAGTGTATCTGCGAATCCGGCAATTCCTCCTATATTTTTGCCACCGGAAACAGAGCAGAGTGCATAACAGCGCTTAATAATCGTCAGCGATTCGCCGCAAATACCGCCTACATAATCGCCCTCTGTGCTTTCCACGCTTCCATAACCCTCAGAATCCAATACAACACCATGTTTCATATAGCCTACAATGCCGCCTGCGCCGTTTTTCTTAGCGGTAATATAGCCCTCATTTATGCTGCCGTTGATGATGCATTTCGTAATAAAGCGCCGTCCAATTTTATATTCGACGCTTCCTGCGGCACTGTCTTCGGGGTCTTCTTCGTCAATCGACATTGCGCCTGCAATGCCGCCCACATTAATATCGCCTTTGACAATCCCTTTGTTCGTGCAGGAATCTGTTCGTCCAGTGGTAATTGTATCGATCTCCTCGTCAGAAACTTCTTCATACAATTCTTCTACGCTTAACTCGCTGTAATCCACTAAATGATCCGCCAAAAGATTAAATACAACATTTAACTGGTCGTTAACAGCCCTTAAATCTTCATTAATAATATCCGAATAGTTTGACGCATTGTCGCTTAAACTTTTTAAACTGTCCGAAATTCCCTGTAACTGGTTGTGCAAATCTTCTTTTTTTACATCAAAATCATTTCCCAGTTTTGTAAACTGAATATCGGGCTGAGCATTGATATAATTCACAATGCCTTTTACGCCGTTTCCTGCGGATTTTAAGGAATCCAGTACACTTTGAATATGTTCTGTACCCTTTTTAATATCCTCTTTAGCCGCTTCTGCCGCATCCGAAATATATGGAGAAAGCACCTTTGCGATAAGACTTAAATTACTTAGAATCGAGGAAGCAGCTTCCGACATATCGCCCAAATATTCTGCAAGGTTCATAATTTCTCCGATAACCTCATTCTGCTGGTCTTTGGTAAGCTGATCCCAGCTCTTAATAGATCCATCCGAATTTAACACAATATCTCGAATTTTGTCTATACACTGGTTGACATTATCCGACGCCTTCTGCAATTCTTCTACAGAATCTTCAATATCCAGCTTGGCAGTATCAACTGTTCCGCCTGCATTTTGTTTCTGAAACGTAATCGTTACTTTACAAGGAAGCGCAGCATTATTAATGCGAAACTCATAAATATAGGAACCACCCTGCTTTTTGGAAAGTGAAATTTTCTTTCCGTTGGCATCCGTAACCGACGGATTCCCTTTTAAGGTATATGACGCATCTGGACGGATTTTCAGTGAAACAATGCCGTCTGCACCGCCACTGTATTCTGCATCACCACTGTAATTCGATGACAAAACAATCTGTATTGGTTCAAAAACTGCCGTTACTTTTACATCCAACGCAGGCATATAGAAGAAATACCGCTTGCCATCGCTGTCCTTTGTGCAGTTTACTTCGCTTCCATCAGATGCCTTTACGGTTAATGTACGAAGCAGATACCCACTTGACGATACCGGTGTAACGTATACCTTATCCCCTTTTGCCGCGCTCGAAGTATCCGCCGCAACCGTACCACCGACACCAGAAGCCGTTGAAATCGAGTAAGTTGTGCCGGAAGACTCCTTTTTTTGAAAATAGCCCATTACGCTAATAGGTCTTGCGTCTGTGAACCTATCCAATCTTAAAACATACTTGTAATTTCCGTCACTATCCTCTGTTAAATCTGCCTTCGTCAAAACGATTCTCGTTTCTGTACCATCTTTTTCATTGCTGTCGGAAGGCTTTTGTGTTGGATTTTCCGTAGTATCCTCTGTACTTGTTTCCATTGTAGTTTCTGATGTTTTATCCGTTGTGGGCTGGGTTGTGCTTTCGTCTGTATTATCACTGGAATTTTCATTGGAACTGCTGCTCTCTGACGATTCTTCTTCTTTTCCTGTACTGCCCTCTGGCTGATCACTATTCTCTGGTTTGCTGCTTTCTGGCTGATCACTGCCCTCTGGCTTGCTGCTTTCTGGTTGATCGCTTTCGTTTCCTTCTGCTTTACTGTTGCTCTCTGGTTGATCGCTCTCGTTTCCTTCTGCTTTACTGCTGCTTTCCGGTTGATCGCTCTCATTTCCTTCTGCTTTGCTGTTGCTCTCTGGTTGACTGCTACTTTCTGGTTGATCGCTCTCGTTTCCTTCTGCTTTGCTGCTTTCTGGTTGGTCGCTTTCGTTCTCTTCTGGTTGGCTGCTGCTTTGAGGCTGGCTGCTGCTTACCTCCGCATTGTCACTGCTTTCGGGCTGAACGCTTTCCTTCGGTTTGCCGCTGCTTTTAGATGGATTGCTCCCTTCTGACTGGCTGCTACTCTCTGGCTTATTTCCAGATTCTGCATTTTCATCTGCTCTTTGGCTTTCCTCTGCCAGCGCATGAAAACCAACTCCGTAAACCTGCGGATTGTTTCCATTTTCCTGTGAAATCGCTGCTACATTCGTCTGTGGCGCACTTGCTGATGCTTTCTTCAGCGTTTTGCCTATTGTTTTGCTTGCTTCTGCGTTTATATTTGCTGCCTTCCCTGCTTCCACTTTCGTATTTACTGCCTTTTCGCTCACTGTTTTTATCTTTGCTATTTCTGCATTTCCTGTCTTGTCTGTTTCTGCTTTTGTAATTCCTGCCTTTTCTGTTTCTGCTTTCGTACTTCCTGCCTTCTCGCTTTCTGTATTTCCTGTCTTATCTATTTCTGCTTTTTTATTTTTCTCTGTTTTCTTTTCCTCTTTGCTAGAGCTGGCAGTACTATTTTCAATAATCAGGCAGTCGCCCTCTTTTAATTCGTAATCTGCTGACGGGCGGATTGTTACATTATAAACGTCTGACTCTGTGCTTCTGCGGACAGATATCGTTCCACCTATATTGGACTCCGCATAGACAACTGCGTCTGTGTCATTTTTCCTAGTATACTCGAACCATGCTTCCACTTCTATATCCTTGTTCGGCATGGTAAATGTATATTCTCCGGCTGTATCCTTGCTTGGTTCATAAGGCAGATTATCTGTAATCCGCAGTTTTTGCAATTTATAATCGGAATTGGTTATCACGCGCAGTCGTACTGTTTCACCAGTTCCTGCAGTCGTGCTTTCGGCTGTCACCATGCCGCCTGTTGTCTGTGACAGCGTAATTTTGTGAACGCTCTCCTGCTCTGCAAATACGGCTTCCACAATAACATCTTTGCTGCCTTTCATATAATCCGCCTTTTTCAGACTGATTACTGCCTGACCATCCTGCATCGGCTTTCCTGCAACCACAAAACGTACAAAAGAATATCCGCTTGCCTTTTTTGCTTCAAATGTTGTTGTTCCATCTTCGCCCTCTGTCACTTCAACGCGCCCGCCAGCATTGGACTTCACTAAGAAAGTACCAATATGTGTAAATGACGCCATAACTTTTACATTTTCTTTAGGCATTTTTAATGTATATTTATTGTTTCCAGCAGAAGAAACGCTAATTGCCTTGTTATTGGCATCCACTGCTTTAACACCATCTTTTAAAGCATAACCATTGTCAGGCACCACCGTAATCGTAACAGTTTCCCCTTCACTTGGATTACTGCTGTTGCATGCTAATGTTCCGCCTACGGTAGAAAGCAGCGTAATTCTATTATAATCCGTTTCATTATATGTACCGCCGTCCAGCTTTCCTGCAATATCCAAGTCTTCCGATAACTGCTTTACTACATCATTGAAACGCGAAAATGCATCTCCTGCATCCGATACATTATTCAAAATATCGGGAAGCTGATCCATTACATGCTCCATGCGCTCTACAATCACCTGTGTCTGGTCAATATTTTCGTCGACAAAATCTGACATTTCATCCACAAGCGCGTCACCGGATTCCAGCGCACCATCGCCAAACGTTGTTAAGTGATCGAAATCCGTTTTTATTACATCTTTTCCAGCCTGCAAATCATCAATTGTTTTATCAATTAAATCATGTAATTTATTGACAGCATTCCGCAGCGACTCCGCTTCATCAATTTCTATAAAAGGCTCCATCTGCCCAACAATGCCGCCGACATCCTTTCTGCCGTACACCGTTCCGTTGTTGGTACAAAGCGATACCACCCCCGCCTGTCTGCCCGCAATACCTCCAATATTGTAGCCTGTGTGCTCATAACCAACTTTGCCGTAATTGGTACATCGCGCGATCATACCATCAGAATAACCAGTAACGCCGCCCGTATCCACACCACTGTATAATTCCGTTTCAGAATCGGAACTACCAATACCAAACGGCAGCCCGCTTCCCATCTCGTCATCTTCTTCAACCCAGTCACTGTCATCGTTAATGCCTGCGCGGTTTGTACAGTAGGTTAAAACACCGTGATTTTTCCCTGCAATGCCGCCTGTTGTATAATAGCCCGTAATACGTCCTGATGTAGAACAGCCCGTCACAGTTCCCGAACTTTCGTTTGTGCCTACAATACCGCCAACGGATTCTCTCCCACTTACATTTCCTTGGAAACTGCAGTTTTTAATGGTTCCATAATTTACGCCGCAGATGCTTCCAATACATTCCTTTTCATTTGCTGCGGTAATATTTCCCCTTAATTTCAGGTTCTTTACAACACCTTCCTTTTCAATATACCGAAACAGACCCGCAACATAGCCGTCGCCTGTATAGTCAAATCCAGAAATAGTATGGTTGCAGCCATCAAATACTCCCGCAAAAACGGGAATCATTTCAAATTCCACACCCAATAAGCTAATATCCGACTGCAAAGTTATGTACTTATTTAACGACCACGAATCTACATAACACTGGCTGGCAAAATCCAAAAAATCCTCTGCTGTGTAAATTTTGATTTCTTCCATTTGTGATGTATCTAGCTCCGTATCTTCTATCTGTGAAGCATCTGCCTTCGTATCTTTCATCTGTGCAGCATCTGGCTTCGTATCTTTCATCTGTGCAGCATCTGCCTTCGTATCTTTCATCTGTGCAGCATCTGCCTTCGTATCTTTTATCTGTGCAGCATCTGGCTTCGTATCTTTCCTTATACCTGAATCCGTGAACCCCGCCTCGCATTTCCAATCCCGAAGCCAGTACTTATGCTGCTTTGTTGGGCATTTG
>VSNQ01000154.1 GCA_009774395.1 Lachnospiraceae bacterium | reverse complement strand
AGAGCCGTATACGAGACCCGTACGTACGGTTCAACGAGAGGGAAATAACTTTTACAGTTATTTCTCTACTCTATTTTTATACACCCAAGCATCCGACGCCCGGGTAGGGAAGATGGAGCTTCCCTTCTCGATTGCACATGCCGATGCAGAGGAAATATGCTATTGCATGGTGCATCGGCAGCGCACGAGCAGGGGAAGATAAAATTTCTCTACTCGATTTTCCCGTAGTCAGTAATAGAGGAGTAAAACTCCCAGCTCTGGCAGGGAAAGAAAGAGGTGAAAACATAAAGCCCCATTCATAGAACGAACATAAGCAGCACACATTTGAATAATTTTGCAAACAGATATTGAAGAACAAAAAAACGACTACCACAGGGCGTTGAAGCAATAGGGGGAGGATGAGGTTTTATTTTGCGAAGGTGTTGCTGCACATCGTAGAATTGTCTGTCATTTTATTCTCCGCCTTTTCTGTGTATTTATCCAGTATATCCCCAATTCCTGTCTTTTCTGCAAAACGTTTTCGCATATCTAAAAGTTTCTGCTGTTTTTCCGGCGGCAGACATTTCAGTATGTCCTCATAATCCATTTCTTTCATTGGCGTTTCGCCTGCTATATCAAGAAGCTGCGTATCAAGCCATTCGTTCCAAAGGTCATTGAACAGACTTTTGCTGTCATTAAAGGAAATTGCGTTGTCAAAACCAATATCTGTTCTGAAATATTGTAATTTTATAAAACCATATTTTCCGGTATTGATGACAGCTAAATCCGTATTTTCAAATAATTCCGCAAAAGCGTCCACAACCTTTTGACAGTTTTCTCTTTCCTCATCAATGATATAGGTCTGTTTATTATTCATAGAAACCTCCTTTAGCCGATTCGCTGCTTTCAAGTTGTTAAAGCCGTATATCCGCTTAAAGAAATATGTCCTGCTTATAATAGATTTCTGACGTTATTAGAACTCCCAATCGGAAACCACGCTCTAATTTTATTTGTTCGTTATAACTGCTTTCATCAAAAAGTGTTTCTATCAGTTCTTCCAGTATTGCCTTTTGTTGGTCGTTCAGTGTTTTAGCTAACTGGTCTTTAAGTGTGCCAATTTTTTCGCATAGTGCCTGATGTTCTGGAGTGCGCCGTTTCGTTTCGCTGTCTACATGAAGCTGGTCGTTCAAAAATGCTTCCAAAATATTTCCCATTCTGTTATCCTGTCCTTTCTTTTTCGTCCACAAGCCGCTTGCAAGATAGAGTCGAACAGTGCTATAATATTTGTGCGGCTCGCCTTGCTGCGGGTGGCATATTGTGAAGTGGTGCAAATACCTTTGCCGGGCGCACCACTTCCACTATAAGTTTTCAAGGGCTTTAATCCCGTCACGCAATCCCTGTGGGCGTTTTACATTTTTGCGCTCGCAATAATCATCAAGGATTTTTAGTTCCTCTTTTGTTATCCGAATATCCAAACGGATATTTTTAGGATTTGCTTCGACAGGTCGTCCCCGCTTATTGGACGGCATATACACCCCCTTTCTTTGCCGGTAAGCTTATTATAATTGATTACCGACAACAATTCAAGCTTTTTTTACCGACAACAAATGGGTATTATCTTGGGAAGTATGCCGATTATCCGTACATATTCAGACTGCTCTCCTTGTTTGTTTTCTTATTCAAAATATTTAAGAATGTCTTTTATTATCTGCTTCCTGCCTTTCTTTTTTTCTGCCCAATTCTCTGATATCATATCAAGCAACACGGCGTTGGAAATATCCTTCACATACGTTTCATTTCTATGTACCATTAGAAGTACAAATATAATCTCATACAACTGTTCTTTTGCCAATTGTTTTATCAGTGTACGCATCAACTGCATATTCATATGTTCTTCATTTGGGGTGCAGATTAACTGCCACCAGACGGGGTATTTATTGATCCATTTTAGGAATCGAATTGTTTGTTTATCTCTCTTTGTTATTTTTTTCATGCTTCTGCTCCTTTAACGGATTTGATTTGAGGAGTTCAAAAATCAGGTTTGCTCCCAGCCGTATACCTAATTCTGTGTAAACTTCCTGATTTGTAAGGATAGCTTTACTTAACAGGTCATAAATCTCATCTTTTTGCTCTCCATCTGGAAAGAGATTTTCTATAAGTTCCCATAGAGGTTCTTCTCCTTTTTGTAGTCTATCCTCATAGCTGTCCTCAACCGGTTTTTCGCTCCAGCTTGAAAGGTCAATGCCATCTAACATGAAGGAACGTATTTCTTGTATGTTTACCCGATTGATTATTTCTTTAAAACTTCTCATTTTCTGCATATTCACCAACTTTCTCAACGAACAATTTATTAAATTTATCTATGGAATGAATCCATTCCAATTTTATACCATTCCTTCGTTAAAATCAATATTGGAACGAAATTATTCCAAAAAAATAGGAAGGAAAACAATTTTTATGTCATCTGTTATTAATCAGGATATTTCTATAGGCTCTAATCTGAAAGCCTTGCGCCTGCGGAACAAGTTATCTCAAGAGGATGTCGCTACACAACTACAGATAATGGGATTCACTATGAGTCGTGAGATTATCTCTCAGATGGAGCTGGGTCGTCACAATATCAGGGTAAGCGTTCTCTTGGCTCTTAAAGAACTTTATCATGCTACCTTTGATGAATTTTTCGTTGATTTGTCTTTTCGGATAAACGATTCTGATATAGAATAGTTTACTTCTCGGAATATTGTTTCAATTATCAGAAACTGGCAAAACAAGATAGAAAAAATTCTCTTGAATTAAAATTTGGTCTAATTCAAGAGGGTTCACGTAACGTCTGATTGCCTTCTGCAAAAACAAAAAATATTTTTCTTGACTTATAGTAAAATGCTATTTTTCTCTTTTTTTGACAAAAAAAGAAAACGGTCGTATAATACTACTTGAGAGTGAAAAATATTAGTAATATAATATCCGAAAAAAGTAAATAGGAAGTCTGTGTGACAGATTAAGAGTAAGGAAAAATCTTTAACCTGATGTGGATAATGTCGTCGGAGAAATTTATGAAAATATCTGAGTAAGGAGAGAAAAAATAGCTGGGTGCATAGAGCATCGTCCTATGACGGAAAGAAGACATAGCGAAGATAAAAATTGACAAAGATAACATCAAAGTTCTAGGTGCAACATAAATTTTCGTATTTAAATTTATGTTGAGTTTGAGGAAGTTAAAGGAAGTAAAAAATAGTATCTGTTTTGGAGGGTATACTGCATTTTAGATTTTATGTGAATGCAGTATGCCCTTCAAGATTTGAGAAGTACATGAGTATAAAAATTATTGTCCGGCATGGGAATACATCAATAGTTTTGATATGCAAATGGAGATTATTATGATAAAAGGCTATAGGAAAGTACGAAAGCGTATAAAGAAAAATATCAGTGGGGTACCACACAAGAAAAGTGTATCGTGATGAAGTGAGGAGCTTCTAAACGATACACTTTTTTATTGTCGAATTTAGAGAGATTGTGTGTTTTGACTTCGTTTTTTGTCAAAATATGTCGGCTCTGAATTACGGTCAAGATATTGGTTAATGTTATCCAGTTTTTGTTTAAGGTCGGCGGCCTCTCTTTCAGCAGATTTATAGGTTTTCTGTAAAGTTTGCTTTTTGGAGTAGAGGGCATTATAGTCGCTGCGGAACTTTTCAACATCAAGATTTTTCGTGTCAATGCCAAAGCGTTTCAGCATATTTTCCGCACCGTCATGGAGGATAAGCTCTGTTTCATGACGGCGCAGGTAGGCATCTTTATCCTTGGATTTTTTGTAGCGGACATGATAGATATGGTTGGTTTTGTACTGCTCTGCATACTTCAAAATCTCTCCTAAATCTTTTAGCTGGCGCTCGGTTTCCACAAGGCTCTCACGGGCTGTTTTTGCCAGTGTGGACTTAGCAGAAATCTGTTTTTTAAGCTCTGTAATAGAGCCTGACTGACTGTAGCTTGCGGCGGCAATTTTAAGGTTCTGGATGTCAGCCCAATGTTTCAAGCCGGGGCTTTGCGTAAACTTATCTTCGGTTGTGTCAATAAGATTTTTTCTTGAATAATCTTTGACAATGGGCTTCTTTCTTGTTGGGAACGGCACACGCCTTTTTTCCTTTGTAAGCGCCTTTTCCGTGATGCGTTCCTTAATCCGTTCTTTGGTGTACTCTGCACCTAAAGACTTTGCGCTGCCACGGACAAAACGTTCTCTGTCCAAAGGGCGGAAGGAGATAAATTTGTGTGCGTTTTCTCCTTTGACTTCATAGCCTTTTGCCCGTATCAGTTCAATACAGTCCTCATAAGCTGTGGCATTTTTGATGGCTTCGTCAATGTCGGCTTTTAACTGTTCTTTCCATGAAGAACCGTTTCTGCCAGACTGCCATTCCTTGTAGGTTTTGCCTCTGGATGCGCCTTTAGCAGACAGTGTTTTTTCTCCCGGAATGATGACGGAAAGTCCATGCTCTCGGCAGAGGTTATCACTCAGGCTGCGGATGTTATAATAGGTCTTTTTGCAGTCATGATACTTCTCATGGTTGATGTTATCAGCGGCGCAGAAAATGATGTGGTTGTGGACGTGTCCTTTATCTATATGGGTACTGACAACGTAAGAGTATTTCCCCTCTAAAAGTTTGTCCGCAAGCTCCGTGCCTATCTGGTGGGCTTCCTTATAGGAAACCTCACCGGGAAGAAAAGACTGTATCAAATGGTAGGCTTTATTTGGATCAGACTGTTTGGTTTTTGACAGTGCAAATCTAAAGTCATATGCAGCGGTTTCAGGGCTGCACCCGTAAGAAGAAATCAATATGCCCTCATCAGTTTTGTCAGGGTTACAGATGTAGTCTACTGCTTTACCCACGGCTGCCGTGACAGCATGGATTTTTGTGTATGCCATACTTGTTTCATCAGCTCCTTTACTTCTTTTACATCGGCTTCGTATACGTTGCCTGTGGCATTCATACGCTTTGCAATCTGGTTTAGATTGTTCCCGATTTTGGCAAGCGCAGCGTTGTATTCCCGCAGTTCTGTATAGTCAATGTCATAGACATAACCATATATGATTAGATGCCGGATAAAAGCGGCACGGCTTTTCATGTTGGAGCATTTTGCTTTCTCATCGAGGATATATTTTTCATCTTCGCTGAGGTGGATTACAATCCCGTATTTTCGGGAACGGTTTTTGTTTCTGTGTTTGTCCATTTCCTTGTCCTTTCTGGATATAGTTGTTGTTTTGGGTTTTTACAATGCCGTTTCCGGCACGTTTTTTGAAGTAAAAATGCACGTGCGGGCTTTGCCGGACGGGGTTGCATTTTTGCGTTTAAGGGGGTCAGGGGGATATGCCCTCTGCAAGCGAAAACGCTTGTCTTTCCACGAGTGGAAGGACGGGCGTTTGACCGCCTGCGTATATACGCGGGCAGTGCTTGCTTTTCTTGGCAAACTGCCCGCAGGGAGTTTGCGTGTTGTGCGAGCTTAGGCGAGCGTTTTACAACACATAAGGGCGTTACCGCCCGTCTTTTGTAAAGCCTTTCGGTGTTTTGGCTGTAAGAGGATTGCTTTGGCAAATAAAAAACTGCCACAACCAGAGCAGGGCATAATTACCCTGTTCCGGCTCATAGCAGTTTGAGTGTACTTTTAAGAATTTATGATTTTATCCATAGAAGATTGTAGCAGGAGGGAGCTTGAAAGTCAACTGGAGAATGTACAGAAACTGGAAGAAAAGCTGAGGGGAAAACGTACTGACGGGCATGGGCAGGCAGAGTTAAAAAAATTTGAAAAAACTTTTTACAATAAGCAAAGTTCTTGCATATTCAACATTTACAATAAGATTGGAGAATCATAAGAAAGGGGGTGAAGCATGAATGTGGCACAACGTCGGACAGAAATTATAAATATCCTTATTGTCAGGCGGCATACAACAGCGAATGAGCTGGCACATGAATTTGGCGTTTCCATTCGTACAATAAATTACGATATTCAGGCTTTATCCCCAATCTATCCAATCTATACAAAACAGGGGGAGAATGGAGGGATATTCATAAGGGATGATTACCAGCCATATATGAATACACTGTCCACTGACGAATTAAAAATCTTATGTGAGTTATATGGGCAGTCAGAAGGGGTACAAAAGAAAATCCTGTTGCAGATCATACATAAATACGGACCGGACAAACTGGAATTATAAAACTTGTCATTCCGCCAAAGCACATAATCTTTACAGAACCGTTCATAGCAGACGGAGAGTGCTTATGTGCTTTTTGGGCTGATAAGTCCAGAAATGATTTTATCCAAAACGGACGGAAAAATCTGTCCATGTGTACCTTGAAAAATGAATATGCAGATACATACGGGACGTGTGGGATATGCGGAGCCGCTATGCGGACACGCCAAGAGCTGCCTGCTTTTATTTTTATGTAAAAGTGTATACGAGGGAATACTGAAAACTGGTATTGAAGTTAAGGCAGTGAGCGATGAATGTCTGGCAAAAAGTGTAGCAGGTACATGAGGCAATGAGGCATATCTTTGATAATGATACTTCCGATTATTCGGTCAATATAGAATGACGGTGCGATACCGATGTGGACAGTGTAATGAGCTGTCACTCGTATGTGTTTTTTAATATCTTCCAATAAAAGCATATCCGATTGTTGGGTGTGTTTTTATTGGCGGATATGCCAAAACCATAGCAAGAGAAAAGGGACAATCTTTTAGAAAAGAGGTGGAAAATGGAGGCAAAAGTTAAAAAGAAGGATTTTATCAGATATGACGAAGGGGCGGAAAGATATTCAATGAGTAAGCATAGTTTTATGAAACTGGCACAGGAAGCTCATGCGGTGTATAAAATTAATCGTATTACTCTTGTAAGTGTACCAATTTTTGAGGAATATCTGGAATCTTTTCGTGTGTAGATTTAAGCAGGACAGAGGAAACAAGTTATTGTATATCAAAATATGGTTGACTTTTTGATATACAGGTAGTATGATGTTAGTGAGATTATGAAAGGCAGGTGATGGCGGATGGCAAGAATGGGCAGACCGAGATTAGAAAATCCGAGAAGTGAGGGTATTTTTATCCGCCTCACGAAAGATGAGCATACAAATATAACTGAGTATGCAAACAATCATAATCTGACCATAACACAGACACTCGTTCAGGGATTCAACAAGCTGCGTGAGCAGGAGAAAAAGGAAAAGGACGAGTAATGGCATTTGTGACCTCTTTCTGTTTAAAAAGGAAGGTGGTGCATTATGTCGAAATCACGGAAAGATATAAAAGGTAGAGTATTAAGGAAAGGTGAGAGCCAAAGGAAAAGCGATAAAAGGTATATCTACCAATACACTGACCCAGGAGGTAAAAGACGCGTTGTATATGCGAATGACCTGATGGAGTTAAGGGAAAAGGAAAAGGCTCTTGTCCGTGACCAGCTTGACGGTTTGGAAAGCTATTGCAGCGGAAAGACAACATTAAACTACGCTTTTGATAGATACATATCAACAAAGTATGATTTAAAGGAACATACAAGAGTAAATTACAAGTATATGTATGACCACTATGTCAGGGATACATTCGGAAAAAGAATTATCAGCGACATAAAATATTCCGATGTACGTTTCTTTTATTACTCACTGTTGAATGAAAAGGGATTGCAGCCGAATACTCTGGATAATATCCATACTGTATTGCACCCTACCTTTCAGATGGCGGTAAGGGATGATATAATACGAAATAATCCCGCAAGTGGTGTAATGGCAGAGATAAAGAAAAAAGACGGAAAGAATAAAGGCATCAGGCACGCACTTACGTTGGAACAGCAGAGAGCATTTTTGAACTACGTAGCTGAAAGTCCGGTGTACTGCCATTGGCTGCCATTGTTCACAGCTCTTTTCGGAACAGGGTGCCGTATCGGAGAAATGATAGGTCTGCGTTGGGAGGATTTAGACTACGATAACAAGACCATTAGTATCAACCATGCAGCGATTTATCGGGTAATGGAGAATGGTAAGAGTGAATTTCATATTTCTACACCCAAGACTGAGGCAGGAGTGCGTATTATACCGATGATGGAAGCTGTTGAGAAGGCTTTCCGAGATGAGTATGAGGCGCAGAAAGAAAATGGTTTTAATGTGCAGGTTGTCGATGGAATGAGTGGATTTATCTTCTGCAACAAAGACGGGATTATCCATAAGCCGAGTGTAATCAACCATGCAATCAAACGGATATACGAAGCCTATAACGCCGAAGAAATTATAAAGGCAAAACGGGAGAGCAGACGCCCGGTATTGATTCCCCATTTTTCGTGCCACCATATCAGGCATACGTTTTGCACGAGATTTTGTGAAAATGAAACAAACCTCAAAGTGATCCAGAGTATCATGGGACACGCAAATATTGAAACCACGATGGATATATATGCTGAGGCAACGGACACGAAGAAAATGGAAGCAATCAAAGCTTTGGAAAAGAATAGTGAGATTTTTTAGGAAGAAGTCCTTGAGAGGGGCGATTCCTAAAACGTACCTGACATCAAAAGAAAGAAAGTACATCAAAAAGACATCAAATTTATGGACTTTGGTGGACTAATATGGATTGATGTTATATAATGAAAACCGAGGAAATAAGCGCTGTTGCTCTTATTTGGACTAATGTGGATTAACTGCGTGACTTCTCCCGACAATGAAGTCGCTCGACAAATAAATCCAGTGTTTATGCGGGTTTGAAGCACCTACGGTCACGCTACTGCCACAAAAGTGCAACAAATTTTAAACGAATAATACGGAATAATACTTCCATGTACGTTTATCGTTGTGTGGATACATTCTAATATTTGTACCAACAAGGACATTTTTCTAAAAGAAAATTTTAGAGAAGTGTCCTTTTTTGTTATGGTCAATCATCAAAGAATGGAGGAAGAAAGTATGAGTAGTACAGCGTTAGGAGCAGAGAAAGCGATTATTTTTATCAGCGATGCACATGAAAAATTCTACTATGAGAAATTGAAAGAGGTCAGGTACCAGGACGTGTACCATAAAGCACTTGTATATTGTCTTGGTATCAGCGATGACACAAGAAGAAATATCAAAAGCATTTATAACTTTAAGACAGGCTGCGTGAAAACGGAGTGCCTGCATGAAGGCTGGCAGACCAGCGGGAGCGTGAGAGTGGTCAGGATGGCGTTTAACCTTTACTGCAACGGTACGCCGAGTGTCCTTGATTACGATGATGCGGAGGAACAGGTGGACGAGTGCAGACGGTACACAGTGGAAGAACTGTTCTGCTGTGCCTATGCGCCCTATTTTTGGCAGGCGGTACAGATACGCTATCCGGAATACGCAACGTATAACCACGATCTGTACGCC
>VSNQ01000153.1 GCA_009774395.1 Lachnospiraceae bacterium | reverse complement strand
TTATAGTGTAAATCAATATTTTTAGTTGTTTTTTCTAAAATTTATTATGCATTTTTCATAATATACTTTCAGGTTTGTGAAACGTTTCACTTCTTTGTTGCATACTTATAAAATTTTACTGTTACATGAACAGTCCGTCTTTACAAACCACAGCACTTTTTCACTATAATAATAAAAATAATTCTTTACAAACACCGTATTGTGCTTATACAATTATAAACAAACAATACTCTTAGGAACTGTTAATAAATAACTTTTCAATAACGTGCAGGATATTTCTTCGAGAGTATATGTCAATAAAACGCAGTTGCAGCAGGCTGCGGTATACTTAATTTTCCCTATCAAGATTTGCAATACATAAAAGGAGAACTTATTTATGAAAAAACCAACTTCTGTCCCTACTATGAAAGATGTTGCGCGGGAGGCTGGCGTTGCATTGGGCACTGTTTCGAAAGTGGTCAATGGTCTTCCAGTAGGAGAATCTTATAGAATAAAGGTAGAAAATGCGATTAAGAAGCTTGATTATCAAGTAAATCATTATGCGCAAGGATTAAAAGCGAACAAAACATATACAATTGCTCTTTTAATTCCAAACACCGTAGAACCTTTTTTTGCGGCATTGGTACAGCATATTAATCAATTGTTGCTACAAAGAAACTACCGTATGCTCTTATGTACAACCGATTCTGATTCCAGTCAGGAACAAAAATACGCTACTATGGCACAGCAAAATAAAGTTGATGGTATTATTGGATTAACTTACAATCCCAATTTATCCATTGAGGAAAATACCCCGTTTGTGTCCATCGACCGATCGATGGGGCCGCATATTCCTTGTGTCGCCTGTGATAATTTCGCCGGTGGACAAATGGCTGCCGAAAAATTATATGATCTTGGCTGTCGTAATGTTGCTTTCCTGCGCATTGGATCTTCTCTCACCAATGAACCCAACAAACGCAAAGCTGGATTTGAAAATGGGTGTTTAAACAGAAAACTCAGTTATGAAATGAAGATTTTAGATGACGGAGATTCTTTATCATTTTTTGATCAATTTTTATCGGAACACATTACAAATGGCAAGTTATCTTTTGATGGTATTTTCTGTGTAACTGATAGAATTGCTTACCATGTAATTAAATTTCTGAAACGGATGCAGATTCGCGTACCGGAAGATGTACAAATTATCGGATTTGACGGAATACGCATTTTAGGAAATAGCGATTATATATGTTCCACAATTGTGCAGCCAATTCCTGAAATCGCACAAATGTGTATTGAACTTTTACTTCAGGAAAATCTGCCTGCCAAGCCGCCCCTTGTCTGCCTGCCCGTCAGCTATGCCGCCGGCGGAACCACAAAAGATTGTCCCTAACTAAAAAAGGCGGCTGCCCAAAGACTGAATATACAATATTTTGCATCTCATCCCTTTCATGCAGCCGCCCTTATATCTTGTATTCTAATATTTCCTAATATTTCCTAATATTTCCTAATATAACCATATTTTATAGCAAATCCGTTACTGACGCAATCACGATCCCATATATTCCGCAATTGCATCCCACACTGCTTTATCCTCAATCCCAAGTTTCCAGCTTGCCACG
This sequence comes from Lachnospiraceae bacterium, assembly GCA_009774395.1. Classification (GTDB taxonomy): domain Bacteria; phylum Bacillota; class Clostridia; order Lachnospirales; family Lachnospiraceae; genus COE1. The sequence goes on along the minus strand of VSNQ01000153.1, from coordinate 7,800 downwards.
CCCGCAATCCCTTGCACTTTCATTACTTGCAGCTTGACACGAATTGAGTCAGTATCCTCCAGCCAGCACTGAAACAGTGAATCGCCGCTTTGATATTCCGCATAATTTTGGCAAAATTCATCACTCCACACAGGAGAAACACCTGTCCGTGTTATCCAATCCTGCTGCGCCGCCATTGTCAATGTTGACGCTTTTAAGCCGTCTGTGCCAGACTCCCACACCCTTGTATAAAATGGTACTGCATTAATAATCTTATCCGCTGGCACTTCCTCCTTTGTCCGCATAATGCCGTCCTCGACAAAACCGATAGAGGCATTAGAGCCAGCTTCTCCGCCTCCTACATAATGCTCGTCATATCCCATAATAATTAAATAATCCGCAATGATTCCCTGTTCCTTACGGTTATAATGCGCCGTATATTCTGTAGGTACATAATTATCAATTGACAATACAATATTTCTTTTTCCAGTTTCTATCGCCAATTCCCTTAGAAACTGCACAAAATGCGTACCAGAATCATTGCGCACTTTCTCAAAGTCAATATTAATGCCGTCCAATCCATAAGTATCTGCCTGCGCCATCAGCCCATCAATCAAATGTTTCCTGTTTGCCGAAGATGACAACAGTTCAACAAAATCAATCTGTACGCCAAACATATCTTCGCTGTCCACATCCGTAACCAACGCCCATACTTCAATGCCCAGTTCATGCGCCTTTGAAACATAAGAAGCATTAGCAATACTCGTAAAATCTCCAATGCTGTTGCTTAAGCGAAACCATGTCGGCGATACAACATTAACGCCTTTTGTGCCTTGGAGTGCATTGACCAGCGCGTCACCGCCTGCTTCCTCAAAGACTTGATGAAACGTTAGATTAATTACGCCGTCCTTTCTAACCCGATTGTATACGATTTCCTGAAATCCCGTATTGCACACACGCTCCTGTGTAATTTCCCCTTTAAGGTACTTATTTTCCACATATCCGATAAATGCATTTTCTGTCTTAACACGCGACCAGCTATCCATCTTTTCCAAAACTATCACGGATTCTCCTGCCGCCAGATCGACGAGAATATCACTTTTAATGCCGCCCAGCCGCCGCAGCACAGTCTTTTTGGAAACAGAAGCGCTTGTAAAGCTGCCCCAACGTGTATAAATCTGCATATGTAGCGGCTGCGTAAAAAGTTCATATTCCATATTGGCATATTTTTTCACATAATCCGCAGCAATATAAAGCGTATCGCCTTCATAAAAAGCTGCCTGATAAGGAAGTTCCTCTCCCATATCCGACACATACATTACATTGCTCTGCTCACCAATATGCACTGTAATGACATCGGTATCTGTTGTAAACTGAAGCACCTGCTCTATTGGATTCACATAAAAACGGTCAGTAAAATACGCCTCTACTGTGGGAAGGTCAAAATAACATACGTCCCCTCGCAGCTTCGCCTTCTCCTCTATATGATTATCCTGCAGCACAATCGCAATCTCGTCCTCCTGCTGCAAGTTAAAATACTCATTTAAGTCTGCCCTTACTTTAGAATAGGAATATTTGTTTAAAATCTTGCTGCCCACTGCCGCTGCAATCACTAAAATAATGAGAACAACTGCAAGGAGCACCGGATACATTCGTTTTTTCATTTGGCTACCTCCCAATCGTTCCCATTATATCAGACAATTTACAATTCGTCATTACCAAATTGTCATGAATAACCAATTTTTAGATTAAATATTTATAAAATTTTCAGCTCTTGCCAATTCTCTTGCATATAATAAGATTGAATAGAATCCGTCACCGCCACACAACTTCGCCAAACCGATTCACATAGAGGGGTCTATCGCTCGTTTCACGTTTACTTTGGACGGTTTATTATCTATTAATTATGACATTTAAAATGCTTTCTTACTATGACCAGTTCAGGTTTTAGAGCTATTTCTTAACCTAGGGCACTTCCCCAGACCAAAAGGTAATTATTGTGATATATAAAAAAGAAAAAAATATGTGTTAAGATGCCGGAACATGTACCATTTTAAAAAAATTTGTTGTATAATAGGATTGTAATGTATCATGAAAAGTTTGGAAAAATAATTTTCCCGCTTTGGCGCAAGCTAATAAGACAACGAGAAAAATGCCTGCGTCAAATGTTTGTATTATGTATAGCTCACTGAACCTCCATTCTGTACGAATTTGTTCGCGGAACACCTTACACAAGAATTATTAGCATATTTTTAAAAATTATGCAAATCGAAATGTAAAAATTCGCTCGAAATGTAAAAAATAATACAATTTTTTTGCAATAACAGATGTTATTTATCTTTTTCTGCCGATAAATAATACAAGTACGGAAATGAAATATTTTCTAAAGTTATAAATTTTTTGCAAACTGTATACTTCTAGTATTGACTTCGTTAGTGCAACAGTATAAGATAGGTGGGAAGAAGAATCACGCAGCTTGCTGAAATTGCTGCTGATAACAACTAACATGGATACGATATCACAAAGCAACATTAAATTAATGAGGGTGTGAATATATTATGAAGATTGAAAAAGTTAATGACCATCAAATTCGCTGCACTCTAACCAAAGCGGATTTAGCGGATCGCGAATTAAAAATCAGCGAACTTGCTTACGGCACCGAAAAGGCAAAGAACCTTTTCCGCGATATGATGCAGCAGGCTTCTTATGAATTTGGATTTGACGCTGACGATATCCCATTGATGATTGAAGCTATCCCGCTAAACTCGGAGTGCATTGTCCTTGTTATTACAAAGGTAGAAGACCCCGAAGAACTGGATACGCGTTTTTCCAAGTTCGCACCGTCTGTTCATGATGATGACGACGATGATATGGAAACAGGCAATACATTGGATCATATGCTTCAGAGCCTTTCTGACGGTGCTGACGATGTGCTGGATTTATTTAAGAAAATACATGACGGCAAATTTTCTGATGCAATTGCGAGTGCAGCAGATGCGCTAACCGATATAAACAAGGCAAACAGCAGGAATCAAGCTAACGCAACTGCACAGATAGGGATTGAACTGACACGTGTCTATGCCTTTGACACCTTAAATCAAGTTACAAGGCTTGCCCATATCCTATCACAGCATTACAGCGGGAAAAATTCCTTGTATAAAAACAATACCCAAAGCGCTTACCTTCTTGTCGTTACCCAATCCGACCACACGCCGGAAGAATTTAACAAAATCTGCAATATGCTCTCCGAATATGGAAGTCCGGAGAAATTTGTTTCGGCAAGCGAAGCCTATATTGAAGAACATTACGAGCCTGTTATAAAAGATAAAGCAATTCAGGCTTTGGCAATGATTTAATTATGTATGATTTTCATAAAAAAGACTGCTCACTGGCTTTTATAAACCTATGGGCAGTCTATTTGTGATCTTAAATTCTTGCTATAATGCAGCTCATTAATATCTTATCTATTTAGTCCCTTATAAGTATTCTTTTTAGTTATCTATGCGGGTTCGCATATTCTATGCAAGTTCTCCCAGTTTCATCATAATATCATCAATATTCATACCATGAACCATCGCTGCGACCTCCAATGACTCTCCCTGTGCGGACGGACATCCAAGACAATGCATACCAGCATCCATTAAAACAGAAGCCGCCTCAGGCTTTGTTCTTAAAATCTCACTGATTGTCATATCCTTCGTTATTTCTGCCATTTTTATTTCCTCCTTAATCATAACAGTTCGGCAGTGCATACAGAGCCCAGTCTTTCCATACTGTAACATACAACCTGCTGCAATACCCCACCTGCTAAAATATTACAATTTATTTTTAACATAACTTAATATAATATATTATTGGAAATTTAGCAACCCCTGTATTATTTTTAACATTTTTTTTATAAAAATACAGCATTTTCCCGATTTCAGTTATACAAGTTCACACAAATAGAGCATTGTTCTAATAATGAATACTTAGGAATTATCGTGAGTAATTTATTAACAGTTCCTTAACGCAATACGATACTGGTACACCGTTTCCTTAATCCTCGTATACAAAGTGCCTGATATTTGTATCTGTGCAAGGCGGAGGAAGGAGGCGATGCGGCGGCATCGTTGACTGATGACAACGCAGCAATGATGCAAATAGCGCGTAATTGGTATATAAGGAATGAAAAAATGGTGTACTAGTAATTTTTAACAAATATTTTATAAAAATTTTCCTGCTGTACATAAAAAAGTACAACGTTTGGTGTTGACGTGTATACAAGATTAAGGATATAATACAAGTACAGAATGTTACTCCGCATAAAACTTAATAACAATTCACATTTAAAAGATGGATGCATTCTAAAATGAGTAACTAGCGGTATTCATACCGCATAAATTTTAAATTATATTTTTAGGAGGCTTTGCAAAATGAGACCAGAATGGAAAGATTTTGTAGGTGGCAAATGGGAAAGCGAAATTAACGTGCGTGACTTTATTCAGAAGAACTTCACACCATATGATGGTGATGACTCTTTCTTAGCTGGGCCTACACAGAACACAAAGGATTTATGGGACATGGTTCTTGACCTTCAGAAGAAGGAAAGAGAAGCAGGCGGTGTTCTCGAAATGGACACAAAGGTAATTTCTACCATTACTTCTCATGGCCCCGGATACCTCGACAAGAGCAAGGAAACAATAGTTGGATTCCAGACAGATAAACCTTTCAAGCGCTCTTTACAGCCATATGGTGGTATCAGAATGGCAGAGAAAGCATGTTCCGATAACGGATACGAAGTTGATCCAGAAATCAGCGAATTCTTCTCTACACACAGAAAGACCCATAACGCAGGCTGCTTTGACGCTTACAATCAGGAAATGAGAGCTTGCCGTTCTTCACACATTATCACAGGTCTTCCTGACGCTTATGGTCGTGGACGTATTATCGGTGACTACAGACGTGTTGCTTTATACGGCATCGACAGATTAATCGAGGACAAACAGGATCAGAAAGATTCTACAGGCCGTGTTATGACAGATGATATTATCCGTCTTCGTGAAGAGATTTCAGAGCAAATTACCGCTCTTAAAATGATGAAAGAAATGGCTGCTTCTTATGGCTGCGATATTTCTAAACCTGCTACAAATGTACAGGAAGCAATTCAGGCTACCTATTTCGGATATTTATGTGCAGTAAAAGAGCAGAACGGTGCTGCTATGTCCCTTGGACGTACTTCTACTTTCCTTGATTGCTATGCACAGAGAGATTTAAAAGATGGCACATTTACAGAGGAACAGATTCAGGAATTCGTTGATCACTTTATTATGAAACTTCGCTGCATTAAATTTGCACGTACTCCTGAGTACAATCAGATTTTTGCCGGTGATCCAGTATGGGTAACCGAGTCACTTGGTGGTGTTGGCGTAGACGGTCGTCCTTTGGTAACAAAGATGTCTTTCCGTTATCTGAACACACTGACAAACCTTGGACCCAGCCCAGAGCCAAACTTAACTGTTCTTTGGTCTACAAGACTTCCTGAGAACTGGAAGAGATACTGTGCAAAGATGTCTATTCAGACTTCTTCTATTCAATATGAGAACGATGACTTAATGCGTGTTACACACGGTGATGACTATGCTATTGCTTGTTGTGTATCCTCTATGGTTGTTGGTAAGGAAATGCAGTTCTTCGGTGCTCGTGCAAACCTTGCAAAATGCTTGCTCTATGCGTTAAACGGTGGCGTAGACGAAGTAACAAAGAAACAGGTTGGTCCGAAATATCGTCCAGTAGAAGGCGATGTGCTTGATTATGATGATGTATTCAGCAAATTTATAGATATGATGGAATGGCAGGCAGATGTTTATGTAAATACCCTGAACATTATCCACTATATGCATGATAAATACTGCTATGAGAGAGCTGAGATGGCACTCCATGACAGAGATGTTAAGAGATATTTCGCAACAGGTGTTGCTGGTCTTTCTATCGTTGCTGACTCTTTATCAGCAATTAAATATGCTAAGGTTGAGGTTGTTCGTGATGATGACGGCGTAATCGTTGACTTCAAGACCACCGGCGACTTCCCGAAATATGGTAATGATGATGACCGTGTAGATTTGATTGCACAGGATGTTGTACACAAATTTATGACGGCTGTTAGAAGACATCATACCTATAGAAATGGTATTCCTACCACTTCTATCCTTACCATTACATCCAATGTAACTTATGGTAAGGCTACAGGAAATACTCCTGACGGACGTAAAAAGGGACAGCCGTTTGCTCCGGGCGCAAACCCAATGCACGGCCGCGATACACATGGTGCAGTCGCTTCCTTGTCTTCTGTATCCAAACTTCCGTTCAAAGATGCACAGGATGGTATCTCTAACACATTTACCATTATCCCGAACGCACTTGGTAAAGAAGCAAAAGTCTTCTCAGGCGATATTGAATTAGACTTAAATAACTAGTTTTTATTAACAAATTTGCAGAAATTAAAGGAATAGGTAAAGCGTATGGATGAAAAATCAATGATTGATGACCTTGTTGCACAGCTTGATGCTGGCTTCTCCGGTGAGAAAGCTGTCGGACATTTCAATGTAGATGTGGACGAGGAAAATGATTCCACGAAAGAAGTGCAAACGCTTGGATGTACAGACTGTTCCAGAACGCCCTTAGCGTGCAGTGTTCCAACACTGCACCAAGGGTTAGATGATTATAGTTAATGTGTGTTTAATAGGAGGTAATAACTATGGCTGACAACGCTGCGCAGATTGATAACTTGGTTTCATTATTGGATGGCTATGCAACAAAAGGCGGCCACCATCTGAATGTAAATGTATTGAACAGAGATACTTTATTAGATGCTCAGAAGCATCCTGAGAATTATCCTCAGCTTACTATCCGTGTTTCCGGCTATGCTGTAAACTTTATTAAGTTAACACCGGAACAGCAGGCAGACGTTATCTCTCGTACATTCCATGAGCAGATTTAATTTATTAAAAATATTTTAATTTTGATAAGTTACTTTTTAGACAATATTTTTAATTACTTTCCAATAATATTTAGTTTAACCCCCAGAATTTTTTCTGGGGGTTTTATTTTTTTGTTTTTTACAATTTCTATATTTTTATTCAACTTTTTTGCCAAAATAATGGTTATATAAATATAGAAGCTTTTTGCAAATTCCACAATGACAGTTTTCATTTCAGTTCTCAAAGCAGGAGGAAGTTCATGACCGATAAAGAACTCGTTCAGGGTATTCAAAGCGGTAATCGCGAAGCCTTAGAAATAATTATTGAAAAATATTATAATGATATCTACCGCTTCTGCCGCTACTATACAGGTGATGAAACCGATTCCTATGATATAACACAGGATGTCTTCTTTCGTTTTATTAAATATGCAGAAGCTTACCACCATCAGAATCTAAAAGGTTATCTTATTATGATCGCGCGAAATTTATGTATGGACTATTATAAACAACAAAAAGAATCTTTTCCATTTGCAGAAATTCCTGACCTTGCCCGCAGCGATCACACTTTGCAGCAGCTTGAAGACGAACTTTTTCTAAGGGAAATCCTTATGAAACTACCAATACAACAACGGGAAGTTATCCTTTTAAGAGAATATGAGGAAATGAAATTTCATGAGATTGCCAAACTGCTCTCCTGCAATCTCTCCACGGTGAAATCAAGGTTCCGATTGGGAATTCTCAATATCAGAAAACTACTTGCAGAGAACAAAATACTATTCTAGTAAAAGCATTCTGGTGATATGTCAAGAACTTTTTGAAAAAGATTTTGACATGTTTTTCGGAAAAAAGGGTAACTTTAA
>VSNQ01000152.1 GCA_009774395.1 Lachnospiraceae bacterium | reverse complement strand
ACAGAAACGGATTCATTGGATCTGTGCGCCTAATTTTGTGGTATAGTTATAAAATCTAACCGCACAGGTAGAAATATATTGCTATATGGAAAATGGAGATTTTAAATGAAAAGAAACATACGTTTATAGAAAGGAATGGAAATCTATGAAATTTTTAAAACAATTTATGCTGATTTTGCTGATATCGTTTATCGGCGAAGGTCTGCGGGCATTGCTGCCTTTGCCGATACCAGCAAGCGTTTATGGCTTAGTGATATTGCTTGTTGCGCTGCTGACAGGCGTTATCAAAGTAGGGCAGGTAAAGGAAACGGCTTCCTTTTTAATAGAAATTATGCCAGTAATGTTTATTCCGGCGGCAGTAGGGCTTTTGACCGCATGGGATACATTAAAACCCGTCTGCGTGCCTGTACTTGCGATTACGTTTATTACAACGGTTTTGGTAATGGCGGTAACTGGCAGAGTAACACAGTGGGTGATCCGAAGAAATCGCAAATAGACAGAGGGTATCGTTTATATTATGCAGGTTAGGCAGGAGAACGTTTTTTGAAACGGCAGAGGGGGATGAAGTATTATGAAAGAATTTCTTTCCAATTCCATTTTTTTTGGTGCGTTTATCAGTCTGGCGGGATTTGAGCTGGGATTGGTATTAAAGAAAAAGTGGAAGCTGGCGATATTAAACCCATTACTAATTGGTGTAGTGTGTGTAATGGCGGTTTTATTGATATTTGGTGTGGATTATAATCATTATAATGAAGGTGGCAAATATATCAGTTATTTACTGACACCAGCAACGGTAAGCCTGGCAGTTCCGCTGTATGAGCAAATAGAGCTGCTTAAAAGCAATGTTAAAGCAATTACGGCAGGGATTTTGTCAGGTGTATTGGCAAGTCTTGGCGGTGTGTGGGCATTGGCAAAATTATTTAGGTTAAACCGTGCGCTCTATATTACGCTGCTTCCAAAGTCCATTACAACAGCAATCGGTATGGGGGTTTCGGAAGAACTTGGCGGTATCGTAACCATAACGGTAGCGGTAATTGTAATTACAGGAATTTTGGGAAATATGACAGCGGAACTTGTGTTTCGGATATTTGGCATTGAAGAGCCTGTTGCGAAAGGGCTGTCGCTGGGAACAGCGTCCCACGCAATCGGTACGGCGAAGGCAATGGAGCTTGGAGAAATCGAAGGTGCAATGGGAAGCCTGGCGATTGCGGTGGCAGGACTTGTGACAGTGGCAGGCGCATCGGTCTTTTCGCTTATATAATGGTTTCAATGGAAACATTTTTCTGCGTGGAAAGCTGCATAATACTGTTATAATATTGTTCCTGTAAATTAATAATTTCATTGTCTGGCGTGCGGATAACAGGGCGGGAGAAATTATCGTGGTTAATAAAAATCACATTTCCTTCCATGCCGTTGCTGAGTGTAACAGTGTGATTAAGGTAGGAATTTGCCACATTTTCCAGAAATGTCATAATATATTTCATTTCGTATTTGTGAATGCCGTCGTCTTCAAAATATTTAATAACAGAAAACGGGCACATTGCTGCACGATACACACGTTCGCTTGTCATTGCGTCAAAAATATCTGCTATTGTAACAATCTTGGAAAATTTGTCAATATCGTCGCCTTTTAATCCATAGGGATAACCGCTGCCGTCGCATTTCTCATGATGCATAATTGCAGTGTTTTTAACAGGCTCAGGAATATTGCGGTATTTATTAAGAAGGTGGAAGCCTTCTATTGTATGCGTTTTTACAATTTCAAATTCCTCGGAGGTCAGTTTGCCGGGCTTGCGCAGAACGCCGGACGGCAGCATAAACTTGCCGATATCATGGAATAATCCGCAGGCGGTTGCCATTTTTTGATCTGCTTCAGAAAAATGCAGCCAGCGGGAGAGAACATTAGAAATTAAGGCTACATCAATACAGTGCATATACACGGAATCGTCAATATTGTGCATATTTAACAACATATCAAATACACTGATATCGCCGTTTACAGGGTGCAGAATTTGCAGTGTTTCCTTTATTAATTCATTTGCAGGGAATGTTTCATTACGGTAGAGAGCGTTTGTAAGACTGCCTTGATAATGTTCAGCGCAGCGGTTAAATGCCTGCTGAAACAGGGCGAATTGATGACTGTTTTTAATGCGCTCTTTGTTGGATTTGCTGCTGCCCTCTGCTGCATCGTCAAAATTCGCAGGCGGCGGGCAAATCATCGGCTGATTTAATTCTTCCACAAGATTTTCATGAATATGTACATAATATATGGAATAACCTTCCAGACGTGATATAATATTCTCTGTAAGAACAACACCCTTCGGCACAATGATTCTGGAATCATAAGTTAGGATGTCCTCGGCTGTTACCATGCCCGGAATTAATTCTGCGATTGGAATTTGCTTCATGAGGGATTCACCTTTCCTTTTGAATGATTTTGTTTCGTCTTTATGAATTATTGTAGCGTTTTTGGGGTAAAAAGTCAAATGTATTCTCATAAGGAGGGGAATCTCATGAAAAAATATACAAAAATTCATCAGTTATCAGAAAATCGTTTTTTAAATTTATTTAAACTGGATGCGTTAACAGACAGCGGCCGTGCATTTGACTATTTTTTTGTGTCGAGAAGAAAAGCGGATAAAATTAAGCTTTTGACAAAAGATATGAATGCGGAAGGGGTTGTAATTTATGCGCTTTTGAAGGATGATCCGGAAAAAATTGTGATGATTCGCCAGTATCGGTATCCATTGGGCGATTATTTGTATGAACTTCCGGCTGGGCTGATTGACGAGGGAGAAGAACCTAAACAGTCGGCAGTGCGGGAGATGAAAGAAGAAACAGGGTTGGATTTTGCGGTCTATAACGGCGGGGACAAGGCATATCGCAGACCATTTTTTATGGGCGCTGGTTTTACAGACGAAAGCTGTAATGCAGTATTTGGCTATGCAAGCGGTAAAATCGGCTGCGATAAAATGGAAGATACAGAGTCGATAGAGGTACTGTTTGTCGATAAGCAGGAGGCAGCGCGGATTTTGCGAAAGGAAAAGGTTTCGCTGCGTGCGGCGTATCTTCTGATGCATTTTTTGCACGCCGAAAAAGGGAAAGAATTTGCTTTTTTAGAAGATTTATAGAATAATATTTGACAATAAAATATTAAAATACTATACTATAACATATTTACCAAGTAAGAAAAGGGGAACCAAATGAAGAAAGTAACTATACAAGATATCGCAATGGAATTGGGTCTTAGCCGTAATACTGTGGCAAAGGCGTTAAATGGCGGATTTGTGTCGCCGTCGACAAAGCAGGCAGTTGTACAGAAAGCATGGCAGATGGGTTATGCGAAGCTGGACGAAAATCTGCTGCAGGAGGTGAAATCTGTCTACCATAAAAATAACAGGGGGACAATCCTTGTGCTTTTTAATCACTGGCAGTCAACGTTCTGGAACCGGACACTCGCTGGTATCAGTGTTGCAGTCAATACGGAGGATTGCCGTATGCAGCTTCATGTGGTAGATGAGGATGATAAAAACGGAGAGGGCGTACTGAAATTAATTGCTGATGACGTAAAAGGGATTATTTTTCTAAGCTTATTTCCCATACAGTTTGTCAAAGGCGTAAGCAAGGCGGGGCTGCCTATGACGTTTTTTAATAGTCCGGTAAACGCACAAGAGTATATTAATCTCGGCGATGTGGTCAGCGTGGACGGTTTTTATGCAATGAACAGGATGACCAGCTATATTATAAAAAACAAGGGTTGTACCAAACTCGCATATATTGGCTATGCGGAAGGATCACGTATGATACAGGCGAGATATCTCGGATATCTAAACGCCTGCAACCAGAATTATATTGGGGTTGACGAGAAAATGCAGTTTACGCATCCAGCGAACCATATCAACTTTAGCTATGCAATGGTAGAAGAAGCAATGAATCAGATGATGTATGTTCCGGATGCGATTATCTGCGAAGATGACGACGTGGCAAAGAATGTTGCGCTGGCACTGCTGCAGAAAGACCCGTTAGCGGCGCGTAAAACAGTGATTACTGGCTTTAACAATACAATTGAGCCGGATTTCTTTAAGCGGGATATTCTGACCGTGGAGGTACGAATGGAGGAACTTGGCAAGCGCCTTGTGAAATCCGTGATGGACAGAGTGAAAGACCCTACAATGGATGTTTCCTTTACAACGATTGCAACCTATCCGAAAATTGAAGAGAATTATACTAACGACCGTTAAGATTTTCCAATTTCTGCACAGCCCATATTGCATAAGCGGGCAATACGTGCTGTACAGAAAGGAAAATCTAATCGTTCGTGAGTAGAGAAAGAATCAAGTAGTTGGAAGAAAAGAGGCGTGTGTGGAATGAAGTATAAAATTGTAACGGATGGCTCTTGTGACCTGCCGCCGCAGCTTTGTTTGGAGAAAGATATTACGGTGGTGCCGTTTTATGTTTCTTTTGACAGTGAAACTTATGAAAAAGAGATTGTAGAAATCCCCATTCGAACATTTTATGAGAAAATGGTTGCAGATCCGACAACGTTTCCGAAATCGTCGATGCCTTCTGTTCAGGATTATGTGGATGTATTTACGCCGATAGTCAAGGAGAAAACAGCGGTGATCTGCATTTGTATTACAACAAAGTTCAGTGGCTCGCTGCAGTCGGCGCAAAACGCGAAAGAACTTGTAAAAGAGAGTATTCCAGACGCTGAAATCACCGTAATCGACTCTACCGTGGATACGGTGCTGCAGGGATTGTATGTGCTGGAAGCGGCGAAGCTATGCAAGGCGGGGGTATCCTATCAGGAATGTGTTGAGAAATTAGAAACAATTAAAAGCAGTGGACGGATTTTCTTTACTGTAGGTAATATCGACTATTTAAAACATGGCGGCAGAATCGGCAAGCTTGCAGGACTAGCGGGATCGGTATTGGGAATCCGCCCGATTATTACGCTAAAAGAGGGGGAAATTTTCCCATCAGGTATTGCAAGAAGCCGCAAAAAGTCAATTGATAAAGTATATGAGCTGTTGCTGCAATATCTTAGAGAACTTGGTGCAGATTGTAAAGACTATAGTCTTACAGTGGGATTTGGATATGACAAACAGGAGGCAGAAACGTTTCGGGATGGTGCAGTGGCGTTTTTAAATGCAAACGGATATTCTATTACTGCGCAGGATCTGCCAATATATCAGATTGGTGCAACAATTAGTGTCCATACAGGCCCTTATCCGTTGGGATTTGGGATTATAAAGAAAGCATAGTGAGTTTTTTACAGTAAAAAAATATGCCCTTATTTCCTATTTTAAAGTGTTAGGAAAGGGGCATATTTTTTATTTTCTGTTTTGCGCTTTTTTACAGTAATTGCTTTTTCGTGTTCTTCGGCGCTTCCGATAAGATTAATAGAAAGTGCCAGTTTCCTGTAATTTTTCCTGCCAACGGTGCCATTGGGATGAATATAAGTATTCTGTAAATTTAGGAACTGTCAAATTAACAAGTTGTTTTTTGACAGTTCCTTAGCAAAGAATCGACAAAAAGTCTATAAAATTATTGTATAAGAATGGAAATAATGTTGTAGTTGTTATTTTATACACCTACGTCAAAGTAGCAGGAATTATCCGCCAAAAATGCAAAAGTTTTAGCGATTTCTTTTCGCATTGTGTGTGCAAAATCTGTTATAATGCATACTTCAATATATAAGTTGTTAAACACTGACGTGTGTGAATTGCAATAAGTTCGTAAGAATGAAATGCATATTTTGATGAAATAGATGTTCAGAATGTAGGATATATGCTATACTGTACAAAAAGTTAAGCGATTATTATTTTTCGGAAAAGAGGTAGGGGATGTCAGGAAAAGTAATGCTTCCTATGGGAATTGAGAACTTTAAGGAAATATGAACAGGAAAATATTATTATGTTGATAAAACTGGATTGATTAAGACACTGCTTGAAAATTTCGGAAAGGTAAATCTGTTCACGCGTCCAAGACGGTTTGGTAAAACGCTCAATATAAGGAAAAGCGCCTGCGGAAAACTACCATGAAACAGAAAGAGTATGGATGAATGATAAAGTCTTGCCTTACTTTGGCAAAACACCAATCAATGAAACCACTGCGCCTATGATAAGAAAGTGGCAGGGTGAAATGATGGAAAAAGGCTTTAAGCCTACTTATTTGAAAACCATACATAACCAGCTCAGCGCGATTTTAAATTATGCTGTTAATTTTTATGATTTGCGCTCCAATCCATGCCGGAAAGCAGGAAGTATGGGAAAGAGCAAGGCGGATGAAAGACCATACTGGACTTTAGAGGAATTTCAGAGGTTTTCGGATGCAATTATGGATAAACAGGATTCATGGGTTGTATTTCAGATTTTATTCTGGACGGGGATGCGTCTGGGCGGTCAGCAGAAAACAGAATGAAACCGTTGCATGGCAGGAACGGGAGAGGGAATATCTGACAGAACTGTGCAGGGAGCATGGGATTGAGATAGAAGTCCTCGGTGTACAGAGGGGTAATCTGTCACTGCCGGAATATAAGGCGGCTATGTGTGAAGTGGAGAAACTGGAACAGCAGGCTGTGGCACTGGATAGGCAGAACGAAATTTTCGAACAGCAGAATGATGATCTTGCACAGAAAACATCGGAACTTTGCGGACAGGTGCAGGAAATGGAGGAGAAAAACAATGAGCTGGTTTTACAGGCACAGAAACTCACAGAGCAGATTGAGGAAGCGGAAGTGAAAGAAAAAGCGGCGAAGGAAGTGCTTTTGAAACATGATTTAAGAGCAGAAACTTTTAAAATGATTTCAAAGGAAGTAGCGGCAGAAACAAAAAATATGAAAAGTATTGTTGTTCCAGTGACAAGTCTTTTCGGTAGCGAGGAATATGTTAAAGTAAAGAAAAGTGACTGGAATAAAATACTGGATGCTTTCAGCAAGGCAGTATCAAGAAATCATCTCTTGGAAAAGTATGAGAAGAAAATTTCTGGCTTGGAGCGGAAGATAGATACGCTTACTGAGCAAGTCGAAAAATTAAAACGGTTTGTAGCATCAAGGGGACTGGGAGAGGCATTTGTGGAATTTGTAAAATCACTTGCACCACAGACAATGAAGCAGAAGTTAAAGGAAGCCAAAACGGATGCTTCAGAGTACAACCAACAGCGAAAAAACAAACAGCAGGCAGTTACAAGAGAGAAGATTCAGTGGAAACAGGAATTGTAGATTTTATGGATAAATATTTGATTTATTGGTGAAACAGATGGTGAAGAGGAAAGAGCGTGCGTTGGTCATGCTCTTTTATTACAAGAAAAATGTGATAAATAACATAAAAACAGTGGAAAACACAACGATATAGTGATATAATGTAAAATATATTTGGAGGGAAACAGCGAATGAAAGTAAGTTATAATCGTTTGTGGAAATTAATGATTGATAAAAAAATGAAAAATTCGGAACTTCAAAAGAGAGCGCAGATAAGCGGAAATATCATTACAAGGCTCAACAAAGACGAGTTTGTTTCTATGGAAACGATTGCAAAAATTTGTGATGTGCTTGAATGCGGTGTTGACGATATTTTGGAATTTTCAAAAGATTGAGGAGGATACAGGAGTGGCAGCAAAAGCAAAGGCGAAAGAAATTCCTATGGAGGAAGCTCTATGGAAGTCTGCGGATAAATTGAGAGGTTCGGTAGAACCATCTGAATATAAACATGTAATTTTAAGTTTGTTTTTTCTAAAGTTTGCAAATGATAAATTTGAGGCGCAGAGAGCGAGAATTATTGCAGATGGTATGGAAAAATTTGTGGATAATATTGCGTTCTACACAAAAGATAATGTGTTCTATTTGCCGCAGGAAAGCAGATGGACTTATATTATGGAGAATGCCAAGCAAGATGATATTGCTTTAAAAATAGATACAGCGCTCTTTACAATTGAGAAAACAAATCCTATTTTAAAAGGTGCTTTGCCAGATAATTATTATTCCCGTTTACAGATTGATACAGTCAAATTTGCATCTTTGTTAGATGAAATTAATAAGATTGACACTACAAAGGATAAAGAAAACGATATTATTGGGCGTATGTATGAATATTTCCTAAGTAAGTTTGCGATTGCAGAGGGAAAGGGGAAAGGTGAATTTTATACGCCTAAAACAATTGTAAACCTGATAGCAGAGATGATAGAGCCTTATGACGGAACGTTATATGACCCATGCTGCGGTTCGGGGGGTATGTTTGTACAGTCTATAAAGTTTATTGAGGCACATCACGGGAACAAAAAGAAAGTTTCTATTTATGGACAGGAGTATACGAATACTACTTATAAATTGGCGAAGATGAATCTGGCAATTCGGGGAATATCGGCAAATCTTGGGGAAATGGCAGCGAATACGTTTACAAATGACCAGCATAAAGATTTGAAGGCGGACTATATCATGGCAAATCCGCCGTTTAATCAAAAAGAATGGCGTGCCGCAGATGAACTGACAGATGACGCAAGATGGAATGGATATGAAGTACCACCGACAAGTAATGCAAATTATGGGTGGATATTAAATATTGTGTCAAAAATGTCACAAAACGGAGTGGCAGGCTTTTTGCTTGCCAATGGCGCATTGTCTGACGATGGAACAGAGTTGAAAATCAGACAGAGATTGATTGAAAATGATTTGGTGGAAGCAATTTTGATATTGCCGAGGAATCTTTTTTATACGACGGATATCAGTGTAACGCTTTGGATTCTGAATAAGAATAAAAAAGAGCGTACAGTGGATATGAATGGAGTAGAGAAACACTATCGCAATCGGGAAAAGGAAATACTCTTTATGGATTTGCGACAGATAGGAAGTCCATATGAAAAGAAGTACATAGAATTGACAGAGGTGGACAGGGCAAAAGTGGTTGAAACGTACCATAATTGGCAGCAGATAGGGTATGAAGATACCTATAAGAATATACCAGAATTTTGTTATTCTGCTGGATTTGACGAGGTAAAAGAAAAGGGATTTACGCTTGTGCCAAGCAGATATATTGAGTTTGTGAATCGGGATGAGAATATTGATTTTGATACGAAGATGAAAACGCTGCAAATGGAGTTAAAGGAATTGCTGATTGAGGAGGAGAAATCGAAAGCAGATTTGTTAGAAGTGTTTAAGGAGTTGGGGTATGAAATCGAATTATGATGTTTTGGGTAATTATATTCGTTTGATTGATACACGCAATAAAGATAAAGTAACGAATAAAGTGATGGGGATTAATATTGACAAATTTTTTATGCCTTCCGTTGCAAATGTGATTGGAACAGATTTGAGCAAATATAAATTGATAACAAAAGGAAAATTTGCCTGTAACCCTATGCATGTTGGTCGTGATGAAAGGCTTCCAGTTGCATTATATGAGGAAGTGGAACCAGCCCTTGTTTCCCCAGCGTATTTTATGTTCGAGATTATAGATAATACTGTTCTTGATGAAAATTATCTAATGATGTGGTTTCGCAGAGCAGAGTTTGACCGTATTTGCTGGCTGCATAC
>VSNQ01000151.1 GCA_009774395.1 Lachnospiraceae bacterium | reverse complement strand
AAATTTCGGAGCGTTTGACTTCGCTCTCAACATAGCGCAATACAATAATATAAGAAGTAAACATTGTAATGAGCAAAATAATGCAGCCAAGGATATTATCAGGAATATCATATAGCGTGTTTGGGAAAAAAGCAGTAAAACAAAAACTGCAATAAAAAAATACCGGAATCAGGCATAACTCCCACCAGCTGTTAATTGGATCGCGCGTATAGCATTGAAACCATTCTTTGCGTATTTTAAGATAAAGAATAAAAAGGATAACAGCGTGAACCATACAGCTTCCAATTAAGGCAAGGATAGGGTTTCCTGTGCGGATATGTAGTATAGAAGCGGCAATTGCGCCAGCGATTACATAGTTGGAGGCACACAGTCCCATAAACAATACTTTGGTGTTGCGTTTGGAAGATATGTAGATATTAGTGCTTTGCACAATAATAATCTGGAATATTGTTACACTAATATAACATAGTCCGCTGTCTGGGAAAAAATTTAGTTTCAGGCAGTCTGTAGACGATAGCACAGAAAAAGTAAAAAGACATATTCCAATGGTTTTCTTGCTGGAGTAACGGTGTACCGTGAACAGGTAGAAAAACAACATTAAAAAAATATGACTGATTAGGTACGAGATATTGTTAAAATAGTACATTATGGCTCCTTTGACAAGCGTCGTTGGTCTTAGTGGTGCTGGTTGGATATGTAGAGAAGGTATTCCTTCTTAATGTCGGCAGCCCGTTTTTTGCTAATGGGTATTGTTTTGCCGGTTTCCATTAAAGCGTTGTTGGCAGCGAGTTTCTTTACATAGTTTAAGTTTATCAGAAAAGATTTGTGTACTTGTACAAAGTTTGGACGGCAGATAATTTCCCTGATTTCTTCGTCAAAGGATTTGCGCAGAAAAATGCTTTTTACTGCCTGTCCATTTGTTAGATGAACGTCTAATATACGTGAGGAGTTTTCAATATATTCAATTTTAGAATAGGGAATCGACACAAGCCCGTCTTTTGTCTTAATCGCATAAGTTGGACTTTTCTGAACTTCTGCATAGGA
This sequence comes from Lachnospiraceae bacterium, assembly GCA_009774395.1. Lineage (GTDB taxonomy): Bacteria > Bacillota > Clostridia > Lachnospirales > Lachnospiraceae > COE1. The sequence goes on along the minus strand of VSNQ01000151.1, from coordinate 8,505 downwards.
CAGTGCATAGTCAAGCGCTTCAAAAAAGCTGTGTTCGCTGATAGGTTTCAGCAGATAGCGAACGGCATGTACGCTATAGGCATCAAGCGCAAAATCATCAGAGGTTGTAATATAAATAATGGCATTATTGCAGCCTGCCCTGCGAATTTGGTTTCCGATATCAATTCCGTTTTTATCTGCCATAATCATATCTAATATGTAAATATCTGCCAGATCGTTTTGCTGAATCTTCCTATATAAAGCGGCTGCGTCCGAGAACTTTTCGATCTCAAATCTCGCGCCGTTGTGAGTATCTTGATAATAAAATAACAGCTTTTCAATTTTCAATAAATATTCAATACTGTCGTCGCAGATAACGATTTTCATATGCGTGTTCCTTTGCCTACATTGTATGATCAATTTTCAGAAGCTGTTGTTATTATAACACATTTTTTCAATATGGAAACAATATATTTTACATTATAGTAAAATATACCAAATTTTATGAAATGAAATTGTGTATTATTATACTGTTTTTTTATAATTTTGCAAGGCATTGAGCAATATGCCAAAATGTAACAAAAAAATGAATTATTGTTTAAAAACTATATTGATTATTAGGAAAATTAAGGTATAATGGTAATGAGCAATTGTTAAATGTTGTATATGTAGTCTCCCGCGCATATATAACAATAGGTACTAGTGGGAAGGAGAGGAGAGTTGTCTTACCATGATAAAGAAAGAAAAAATTGAAAAAAGATTGGTTCGATCTTTTTTCACCGTGTCATCAATTACTGCAATTGCAGCGGTTGTTGGTTTAATTGCAATTGTAGTGATTTGCCTGCGTTACTCTTATGCGCTGCATAACTTTGGTTTTGCGCAGGGGGATATAGGAACGTCAATGTTTCAATTTGCAGATCTTCGATCGTCGTTGCGTGGCGCTATTGGTTATGACGAACAGTCAGCAATTGATGCTGTTACACAGCAGCATACGGAGATGAAGGCAGCGTTTGAGCAGTCCTTTCAGCAGATAGAGAAAACAATTGTATCTGAGGACGGCAGGAAAACTTATGATGCGATTGAAGCGGAATTGGATGATTACTGGAAGCTGGACAGCGAGATATTGGCATTGGGTGCAACGACAGACAGAGAACTTTGCAAGCAAGCACAAGATTTAGCGATGAGCGAATTAAGTGTAAAGTATAACAGCATTTACGAGAAGCTGGAAGAATTGCTGGATGTAAAAGTAAAAGAAGGAAATAAACTGTCAGGGTACTTAATGGCGGCGTGCTGGATTCTGGTAGGTATCATTATTATAACAATTGCAGTTGCAATGATGGCATCTATGAAAATCGGTAAGAAGATTTCTAAAAAGATTTCTGATCCGCTTGGAGAACTAGGTATACGGCTTGAAACTTTCGCTGCTGGCGACCTTACTAGTCCATTCCCAGAGATTAATACTGGTGATGAAGTAGAAGAGATGGGTAAAAATGCAGTACATATGGCAGATAATCTAAGTGCCATTATTCATGATATGGATACCATCTTAGGTAAAATGTCAGGCGGCGATTATACTGCAAAATCTGAGGTACCAGATAGATATACCAACGATTTTCAGAAAATGTACCAGTCCATGCGCACATTAAAGAGTCAGATGACAAAGACACTGACTTCGATTGGAGAAGCTTCCGAGCAGGTACAGGCGGGCAGCGGTAATTTGGCAGATGCATCACAGAATCTTGCGGAGGGGGCAACAGAACAGGCTGGCGCAGTACAGGAACTTCATGCAACAATCAGCGATATTACTGCCACAATGGGAAAAAGTGTGGAGAGCGCAGACGAATCCTATATGAAAGCACAGAAGTATGCAAACGAAGCGGATAGCAGTCGTGAAGAAATGGCAGAGATGATGGCAGCAATGAAGCGTATCAATGATACTTCTACAAGGATTGGGAATATTATTTCAGAGATAGAAGCAATTGCCGCGCAGACAAACTTATTGTCCTTAAATGCTTCTATAGAGGCAGCAAGAGCAGGCGAAGCAGGACGTGGATTCTCCGTGGTTGCAGATGAAATCCGTGATTTAGCAGATCAGAGCGCAAAGGCGGCAGTCGATACAAGAGAATTGATTGAAAATTCCATTAAAGAGGTAACAGAAGGAAACCGTGTGGCGGAACGCGTGGCGGATTCGATTAAATCTGTTGTAGATGGAATCAATCAGATCGCAGACTTTACACAAAACTTAAAGGTAATGGTAAACGATCAGGCAGAAGCCATGCGTCAGGCAGAAATCGGCGTAAATCAGATTTCAGAGGTGGTTCAGAGCAATGCGGCAACTGCCGAGGAGGCTTCGGCAACCAGCCAGGAATTGTCAGCACAGGCAATCACACTTGACGGACTTGTAAGCCAGTTTAAATTAAATAAATAAAACGGTTCTTATAAAGAGAATAAAAAACAAAAAAAGTTCTTCGCAACGTAATCCAATTGAAAGGAAGTGCGCTGCCAAGAACTTTTTTGCATTTAGAGATTGATATAAAGAAGTTGATTTCATTGAGTTGCTTTTTAAGAAATTCTTATGAAATGCTGCTAGAATTTATTTATTTTTATTCGATATACTAAGGAACGGTTAAAGAATTAATCTTACAGTTTATGGTTGCATTTTTGAAGAAAATCCCACAGCTTTGCTGTGTAACAACCTTTATCAATACGCAGGAAAGGAAGGTATATTGTATGACAATGGAAGTGATTTCACAGTATTTTACAAATTATGGGGCGATTGCAATATTTGTAATTGTTTTTTTAGAATATCTAAATCTTCCGGGCTTTCCGGCGGGGGTGATTATGCCGCTTGCAGGTATCTGGGCGGCACAAGGGAAAATTCCGTTTGTGGTTGCGTTGCTAATTACAATTGCGGCAGGGCTTTTGGGAAGTTTGCTACTGTATTACCTTGGCTACAAGGGCGGCGAACTGTTTCTGCAAAAATGTTTAAATAAGTTCCCAAAACAGAAACCTTTGATAGAAGAAAAACTAAAGTGGATTCGGGAGAAAGGATGTGTTGGCATTTTTGTTAGTAAGTTGATACCAATGGTTAGAACATTAGTTTCTATTCCGGCAGGCGTGTCACGTATGAATCTTTTGAAATATGCTGTTAGTTCTGCTTTGGGTATCAGCATTTGGAATCTGTTTTTTGTCGGTGCGGGATATTTGCTTGGGGAATCAGTATTTGCATATCTTGGGTGGGCATAAACGGAAGATTGTGATATACTTTTTAAGGAAATAAGGAGCTGCGTATCGTTACAGTTTCTAATTAGGGAGATTATAGAGAAGGGGCATATAGAAAGACATGGAAACATACCGTATTTTAATTGTGGAAGATGATAAAGAAATTCGAGAGGGTGTAGAGATTTATTTAAGAAATCAAGGGTACGAGGTGCTGCAGGCAGGCGACGGCATGGAGGGGCTTTCTGTAATTCAAAGCCAAGAGGTTCATCTTGCAATTGTGGATGTAATGATGCCGCGTATGGACGGTATTACAATGATGATGAAGGTGCGGGATTTAGGCTATGAATTTCCGGTGATTATGCTTTCTGCAAAATCGGAGGAAGTTGATAAAATTATGGGTTTAAATATGGGGGCAGACGACTATGTGACAAAGCCTTTTACTACTATGGAACTGCTTGCGCGCGTCAATTCGCATCTGCGCAGATATGGGAAATTTCTAAAGGCGGTCGGCGTGCGCAATGAGAAAGTTTATGTAATTGGTGGGCTGGAATTAAATGAGGAAACGGTGGAAGTTAGTGTAGATGGAAAGCCGGTAAAACTGACGCCATTGGAATTTAAAATCCTTACTCTGTTGATGAAAAATCCAGGAAGAGTATTTAGCGCGGAGGAAATTTACGAACGGGTATGGAATGAACAGGCAATTAATACGGACACCATTATGGTGCATATCCGTAAGATTCGTGAAAAAATCGAAATTAATCCAAAGGAGCCAAAATATTTAAAGGTGGTGTGGGGTGTTGGATATAAAATTGAAAAACAATAGAAAATACAGTCTAATTGCAGCAGGCGTAATAATAGCGATTGCAGTCACTGGTTTTTTGGCAAGTTATCCGATTCTGGGGGATAGGGTGCAGAAAAATTTCTCAGATAATGCGATTGGCAGCGAACTTTTAGAGCAGATTTACCGCAGCAACCTTGTACTTTATAAAGACCTTTACGACAGGATTCATCAGGAAAATGTCGATTATGCAAAGTTGTATATGCAGATTACGGAGGAAGAACTAACAGCGGGCGAAATAAACAATAGTGAAATTTTGTCGTATATGCTAGTCGATTATTCCAGTGATTCACTGCGCAGACATTTAGAGGAGGGATTAAATTCTTTATTAGAAGTATGGAAGGAGGAGATGCTTGACGGACTAGCCAAGGGGATAGACTACCTTGTGATTGACCATGAAACGGAGGAAGAAATTAAGAATACAGGGCGCGAAATCAAAAATATTTATCGTGATATTTCGGATACGGATAAAAGTCCGTATGTTTATTTCGTAAAGATTTCCTATGATAAAATTGGCAATATTTCTAATATTTCTGTGCAGGATGAAAATTCTGAAGTGCTTTTGAAAAATGCACAGAGTGTAATGGCAGTTGATTTGCTGCGCAAAAACCTTAGTGAAGGGTATTATAGCACTACAGGAGATAATGTGGAGCTTGATACAAGCATTCCGGAACGAGAGTTTTATAACCGCAATGAGATATATTTAAAGGATATGGAAGGGAAGCTGAGAAAACTCGTTATCCATATTGACGGTACGCCCAAAAACGTTACATTCGTCTATGCAATGACACAGGAACAACGGGAAATGCTCTATGCATTTAATAAAAGTTATGATTTTGTAATGGGACAGAAATGGAATCTGCGTCTGCAGTATTATGATGCAGGCGCTGGTAATGTGTTTGTGACAGTATTTATTGTAGTGTTTTTGGCAGCTTTGGTACTGACAAGAATGCATTGGTATTGTCTGCATCAAATGCGGGCATTTCATATGTATTTTGAGATTAGCATAGCGGCGCTTTTATGTTTGTTCTGTCTGGAAAATTTAGCAGTTGATTTAATGATTAATACCAATAATGGTACTTTTTATAAATTCTTTAGAGAGTATATGCAGTTTTTACCTGGGTTTATGGAGTGGGTATTGACATGGGGAATGAATATATTCTTGTTTTCGCTTTTATTTGGAGGGGTATTTTATTTTGCTGTGTCCTTGAGTGAGGTATTTGTTTTGGGCATAAGAGGATTGATACGAGAACGGAGTTTGATTGTAAAGTCCCTAAAATGGGTTGGAAACGGATGCAAAAACCTAAAAAATAAGTTGAAAATAGAACTTTTTCATACAGATTTAAACGGGGAAATGGAACAGATACTGCGTAAACTGGTTTTTATGAATTTCTGCGTGTTGACAATGATTGTAGTGATGTGGATAATTGGCTGGATTGTGTTGGTGTTGTATTCGCTCATACTTTATACGTATATTAAGAAGTATATTGTAGAAATACAGAAGCAGTATAAACGGCTGTTGGATGCGACCGGATCGATAGCCGAGGGAAACTTAAATACTGTGTTAAATGAAGATTTTGGAATTTTTGATTCTTGCAAAGAAGAACTTAATAAAATTCAGGATGGATTTCGCAAGGCAGTGAATGAGGAGGTAAAAAGCCAGAAAATGAAGACAGAGTTAATTACCAATGTTTCTCATGATTTAAAAACGCCGTTGACAGCAATGACAACATATATTGAATTATTAGACGACGAAAATCTAACGCCGCAGCAACGTACAGAGTATCTGGCTGTATTAAAAAAGAAGTCGGCAAGATTAAAATTCTTAATCGAAGATTTGTTCGAGGTAAGTAAGGCAAATAGCGGTAATGTGACATTAAATCTTATGGAGGTTGATATCTGCAATTTAATGCGGCAGGTTTATCTGGAATATGAAGATAAAGTTGAGGAGGCTGAATTGATATTCCGTTTTGCAATGCCGGAGGAGAAAGTGATCTTAAAACTTGATAGTCAAAAAACCTATCGGGTGTTTGAGAATCTCTATATTAATATTATTAAATATGCTATGCCGTGCACAAGAGTTTATGTTAATGCTGAGAAAACCGAACAAGGCATATGGATCGAATTGAAAAATATGTCGTCAATGGAATTAAATATACCGCCGGAGGAGTTAACAGAGCGTTTCGTCCGTGGGGACAGCGCACGCAATACTGAGGGCAGCGGACTTGGGCTTGCCATAGCAAGAAGTTTTGTGGAATTGCAGGGTGGAAAGTTGAATATTGAGATTGATGGGGACTTGTTTAAAGTGATAATTACATGGGAGGGGGTATAATTTTCCCCCTTTCTTTTATGCGCAGCCCCATGAAGAGGAAATATGCCGCAGAAGCGGCGTATGGGGCGCGCGGCGAGTAGGCGAAAAGGACGTTCCCCTACTTGATTATGCACACGGGCGTCCGAATGAAAAACGTCAGTAAAAGTTGACGGACGCCCGGCGTGCGCTTAGGAATTGTCCAAAAATAACTTTTAATATTGCTTGTCTTTTTCTCCGATAGCACTACTCAAAAATCAGTTATATAGCCCGCTATGCGCCTGATTTTTGAGCAGCACTCTCGAAGAAAAATCCTGCACACTATTTAAAAGTTATTTCTTGACAGTTCCTTAGTTTTCTCGCTCTAATTTTATGCGTAATTTCCGGATTGGACGTTTGATAATCGCAGTATCTGTAAGAATTTTTTCATTGCGGTGAATGCTAAGCAGCAGTCCAATAAAAACTGCATAAGTCAGTGTAGCGCTTCCGCCGCCAGAGAGGAAGGGAAGCTGCACTTTCGTGAAAGGAAAACATCCTGTGCTGATAAAAATACTTTCCAGACAGTTTACAAGAAATACCATGCAGCAGGAGGCGGAAATCATAAACCCAAGCTGGTTTTTTTGATGCTGTACAATATGTAATGCGCGTGTGATAAATGCAGTAAGCGCCAATAGCACCAACAGTCCAGCGAGGATGCCATAAACGCCGATAAGCTGCAACAGAATCATTGCCCCTTCCATAAAAACGCCGTCTTGGAAAGAAACAGGGGTATCAGAGGCGCCGATTAATTTGGAAGCTGCCAGCCCTTCGCGGATGCGCAAATAGATATAGCCAGTGCCGCCTTCATACTGGTCAGGGTGAAACCATGCTCGAATATGTGCGGCACGGAATCCTGAACTATGGAAAGTAATCCATACGCCAAGGAGTGCTGGAAGCAGTACCAAGGCGAATACTACTGCAATAGAAGCAGCTTTCTTCTGTTTTATGCCAAACCAATTTTTGTATAGTGCAAGAAGGATCATTGCAAAGCAGATAATATAAATATTAAAACTTGCAGAAAGACGATTGGCTAAGCTGGCTGTCAGTAGCGCAGTCACAATCTGCAAAAGTGCCGCTTTGATAAGCCCTTGGATTCCGTTTCCGCGGAGATAATAAAGGAATCCGGCAAAAAGCGGAAGATAAAGATACACCAACATGGATAAGGCAGGTACGGTACCGTACACTTGTGGCTGTGTAAAAGCAATTAAAATGCACAACAGCGTAAACATCACATAGAGTGCGCGGGCATGTTGTCCGATAAAGCTGTAATCTAAGAAATAAATACCAATAATCACTGCAAATGCACCAAGTGTATAGAAGCACTGTTTTGCAAAGAAGCTGGGATACTGTGAGAGCCCGCCGGCAAAATACAGCAGCGCCAAACCAATAATATAAAACAAAAATACCATTATAATCATTTTCCAATCGGTCTGGGGACGATGTACCTGATCCAATGATGTACCGATCGCAATGGGGTCGCCCATTTCCTTAATTGCTTTTTGTAAGGCTTCATTATGACTTTCTCCGGAGGCTTCAAAAGCTTCCGCTTGATCTAAAATATGGTTCTTTAGTTCATGCGCAATTCCCTCACGTGCACGGACACAGCGGATCTGCTCCGTAATGTTTTTAATAAAATCTTCCATTTAAAATTGTTCCTCCTTTTTACTTATGAGCTACCCGCCAGTCTAAATCGCAGCACTAAGAACTTCCAATACTGCAGTCTGGTATTCCTGCCATTCTGTTTTGCGGGTTTTTAGATATTTGCGTCCCTCTTTGGTAATGCTGTAATATTTACGCAGTTTTCCGCTTACTTCCTGTTCATAGGAGGTGAGATAATTTTTCGCTTCCATTGTGTGCAGCAGGGGGTAGAGCGTTCCTGCCTTAAGCGCAAATACGTTTTTCGATTTCTGTTCCAGCGTTTCGATCATTTCGTATCCATACATATCTTTGTCTTCCAGCAGACGAAGCAAAAGCATAGAAGTGCTTCCAGAGATTAGGGATTTGTCAATTGCCATAGCAGCGGCTCCTTTCTATTAGGGTTATAGTATCTTGTTCCTATATAGATTATCTATATATAACAATTTTTATTATATATAGATAATCTATATATGTCAAGTAG
>VSNQ01000150.1 GCA_009774395.1 Lachnospiraceae bacterium | reverse complement strand
TTATCCGCATCCGGCTTTCCCATCTTTTTCACTCTCTTGCATGGATTGTTCGACAAATTGTAAATACTGCTTGCATGAGTGAATAATGCAGTGATCTGATTTTGCACCATACGAAGATAGGTCTGCGCATACCCTTTTTCCCTCATTGCGTTCTGCCACTGGATAATATCTGACGGAGTAATCTCATTCATTTTCTTATTTTCAAAATACGGAAGAATATGAACTCCTATCATGTATCTTTTATTCTTGATTGAACGCTCTTTCAACTCGCCTTCCTTATCACGAAAATAAATCTCAACAAATGCTCCCAACGCCATATCCATATTGGCATTAGCGGATAATTTGAAATTATTTTCCCACTCCAATGCTTCTTTCTTTGTTTTAAACCCACGTTTTTGCTTTTTCTTCTTGTTACCCTGCCAATCCTCATAGTAGAACAGGCTTAGCCAAGTATTCCTTTTTTCATCCTTATATGCCGGCATCTGTTTTCCCTCCTTATGCTGTCTGCACTGTTTGATAACCGTAGAACTTCTTTTCCCAAAATGCTCTGGGAACTTTCCCTGCCACAATAATAAAGCCGGATTTCTCCAATTCTCCATTAAGCTGACGAATGACCTTATAAGCATGTCCTTTAGAAATTCCCAACTCATTAGCTACATCTTCCGCACCCATCATGTAATTTGACTTCATGTAACCCTCCTTACAATTTGAATTTTAATAGAAATATTTAATTTCTTGTATTTTTATCATAATATTTGTTTTTAGATATGTTTGAAGTCCTTCCGTATAGGAGCTGATATATCCCAAAAAGAAATGGCTGCTAAGTTGGAATTATCTGTTCCGACCTATTCTAATTACGAAAACGGTTATAGCGAACCGCCTATGGAAGTAATACAAAAATTCTGTTCCATTATCGGTATTAAAGAAGAATTATTTTTTGGATATACGATCAAACCCAACGAAGAATTGAGCATTAACACATATTCAGATATTTTAAAGGTAATTATGGAATTGATAAGAGCAGGTATTCCTGTAGAATGTTCCACTTCCGTCAATACGGCTACAAGACGCTTAGTGGCATCAATCAACATAGAAATCCCACAGATTGCATCCCTTGTATCTCGTTGGAACGAATTGAACAAAGAATTGGAAACCGAAAAAATTGATAGTGATGAATACAACATATGGATAGACAGTTTGATGAATTCATTTAATATTCCAGTAGAGAACTATTAGAAGATATTTTGAATGTATTTTAATGATGAACAAATTTTTTAGAACCATATTAGAACCACAGAGTATTTTTGAATTGTTCCACAACGTAAAAAGGCTTTCGGAGAAATCCCCGAAAGCCTTGATTTTACTGAATAAATTATAATTACTCAATAATAGTAGCAACCCTGCCAGAACCAACAGTCCTGCCACCCTCACGAACAACTAGATTTTCCTTTCTACACAGCACGGATTGTCCGCTGATACATTTGTCGCTATTTCTTAGTAATATATCCTTGTGCCTTTAATAATTCTGCACACAAAACGGCTCCACCTGCTGCACCTCTTACAGTATTATGAGAAAGTCCCACAAATTTCCAATCATATACATGGTCTTCGCGAATCCGTCCAACAGAAACCCCCATGCCATTCTCATAATCCACATCCAATGTTACCTGCGGTCTGTTATCTTCTTCGAGATATTGAATAAACTGTTTCGGTGCGCTTGGAAGCTGCAATTCCTGTGGAACTCCTTTGAATTGAACTAGCTTCTCAATCAATTGCTCTTTTGTCGGTTTCTTGCGGAATTTTACAAATACAGCCGCCGTATGCCCATTTAAAACAGGAACACGGATACACTGGCAAGTAATCACTGGCGAAGCTGCTGGTACAATCACGCCATCCTTAATTTCTCCCCATATCCGAAGTGGTTCTTTCTCACTCTTTTCCTCCTCACCACCAATATACGGAATAATATTTCCTTCCATTTCTGGCCAGTCACGAAATGTTTTCCCAGCGCCGGAAATTGCCTGATATGTGGTTGCTACCACTTCATAAGGCTCAAACTCTTTCCATGCCGTTAATACAGGCGCATAGCTTTGGATTGAGCAATTCGGCTTCACTGCCACAAAACCTCTTGTAGTGCCAAGACGCTTTCTCTGAAATTCAATTACCTTCATATGTTCTGGATTAATCTCAGGAACTACCATCGGAACATCTGGTGTCCAACGATGCGCAGAGTTATTGCTGACAACCGGCGTTTCTGTCTTTGCATAATCCTCCTCAATTTTCTTGATTTCTTCTTTTGTCATATCGACTGCGGAAAATACAAAATCAACCTCAGACGCTACTTTTTCAACCTCATTCACATTCATAACAACAATATTTTTCACTGCTTCCGGCATTGGTGTGGTCATTTTCCATCTGTCGCCAACAGCTTCTGCATAGGTCTTTCCAGCCGAACGCGGGCTTGCCGCAATTGTTGTCACCTCAAACCACGGATGATTCTCCAAAAGGGAGATAAACCGTTGTCCTACCATACCCGTACCACCAAGAATACCTACTTTTAATTTTTCACTCATTTTGCTCCTCCATTCTGCTGAAATTGATTGTCAGCATAGAAATATATATTTTTATATTTTGTTTCGTTTCTCTGCTCTGCTATATTTTTCCCTCATTTCTATCAATGCCGTTTTTGCACCTTTTATCTTACCTCCTTCAAGCTGTTTCTCAGATATTTCAATATCTTGAAACATAGAAAGCTGATTCATAGTAGTTTCACATGTTTCCATACTCATAATTACTCTATCCCCATAACCATTTTTTGTAATAAAAGTAGGTTCATCTGCCTTATCAATTATATTTTCCTTTTATCTTCGTTCAGTTACATAACCAGTTAAATCCTTTATTTCATTATCACATATACCTTTCGCCAGTGCTTTCGCTGCTTCCTCCGCATGCCTATCCTCACAGAAAATCTGTATCTGTCTATGTCTGCCTTGATTTTTCCCTCTTTTTTCACTATCTTCTCTATAGCATATATTTATACCAAATTCCAATGTCTTAGGATTTCTGGAGTAAAGAACCAATTCAGCATCGATTTTTACGATTTCCCCGTCAATCTTCACAATAAGATCTTGCATTTATACTCTCCTTATCGAATCCCAATTTATACTGGCGATCGCTCAAATTTGCCCATAACACCGACTCACAAGCATAATTATCCTGAGCGATAATCAATCCTACTGCAAAGGTTTTTCAGCACTTAGATACGCCCTCTGAATCCGTATCACCTCTTTCATCGCATCCGGCCCCGGAGCGCCAATGGTTGTACGCTTGTTTACGCAGGTTTCAAGGCTGATTGCTTTATAAATATCCTGCTCAAACACTGGACTAACTGCCTTTAACTCGTCAAGCGTAAGTTCGTCAATCGCTTTATCCTTCTCAATACAATACAACACAAGCTTCCCGATAATACCATGTGCATCCCGAAATGGCACCCCATGATTAACTAGGTAATCTGCTGCATCTGTTGCATTGGTAAAGCCTTTCATCGCGCTGTTCTGCATAATATCACGATGAAATTTTATCGTTTTAATCATGCCGGTAAACAACGCAATACAGCCTTTTACCGTATCAATCGCATCAAACGTCAATTCCTTATCCTCCTGCATATCCTTATTATATGCAAGCGGAATGCCTTTCATTGTTGTTAAAAGTGATACCAACGCACCATATACTCGTCCCGTCTTGCCACGGATTAACTCTGCAATATCTGGATTCTTTTTCTGCGGCATAATACTGCTGCCTGTTGAATATGCATCGTCAATTTCCACAAAACGATATTCATTGGAGTTCCATATAATGATTTCCTCACAAAAACGGCTGAGATGCATCATAATTGTAGACATTGCTGATAGCAATTCAATTAAGTAATCCCTATCTGCTACCGAATCCATACTATTTAGTGTAGGTGCTTCAAAAGCAAGCAGCTGCGCCGTATAATCCCTGTCCAGCGGATATGTTGTTCCCGCCAAAGCGCCAGATCCCAGCGGACAGTAATTCATTCGTTTATAAATATCCTCTAACCGTTGCCTATCACGCTTAAACATTTCAAAATAAGCTCCCATATGATGCGCCAGCGTAATCGGCTGCGCTTTTTGCAAATGGGTAAACCCAGGCATATATGTATCAAGATTTTCTTCCATTATTTTTAGAAGAACTTCCAAAAGTTCCTTTAACAGATGGTCTATCTCTTGCACCTCATACCGTGTATAAAGCTTCATATCCAGTGCCACCTGATCATTGCGGCTCCTGCCAGTATGCAGTTTCTTTCCCGCTTCACCAATCCGGTCAATTAAATTTGCCTCTACAAAGCTGTGAATATCCTCATATTCGTCCGTAATGGCAAGCGTCCCAGCTTCCACATCCTTTAAAATGCCCTCCAAACCAGATAAAATCTGCTCTTTTTCCTCCTCAGTCAATATCCCCTGTTTAGCAAGCATTTTTACATGCGCCATACTGCCTTCAATATCCTGCCGACAAAATTTCTGATCAAACGAAATTGACGCATTAAAATTATAAACAAGTTTATCCGTTTCCTTTGTAAAACGACCGCCCCAAAGCTGCGCCATTTTCCTACCCCATTTCCGCAGTGCTAAGCTGCTTTTTGTTGAATTATTGCGAAACAATACTAATAATGTATCATAACTTCAGAATTGTTTCAAGAAGCAATGCGACAGAAAATAAAATTTCTGTTACAAATTTCTATAACAGTTCAACCTAGTACACTGTTTTTTATTCCTCATATAGCAAGCACTTGCTATTTGCATCATTGCCGCGTTGTCGTCAGTCAACAATGCCACCGCATCGCTTCCATCCTCCACCTTGCACTGATATATATCAAGCACTTTGTATACGAGGATTAAGAAAACGGTGTACTAGTATAATTGATTTCTGTCAATTGCATAATGTATATGCTTGTGATAAAATATAAAACTATAATCGCAAACTTATTAAAATTTATGGGAGGAAGGAACATGATATTTCATATTTCACAGCCGTATTTATGGTTATCAGTAAACAAAAAAAATCCGGAAGTAAAGCTTCATTTTTATTGTAATAATACTAAGTTTCAAGAGGTAGATATTCAATTAGGCGGAACTGATGGTGATTTCTATACATTAATGGACGTAAGCAGCTATCTTGGTCAGGACATAGAAATAAAGGGGGATATTCCTGAAGAAATGTTTTACAATATTTTCTGCTGCAAAGAAAAAGTACAAAATATATATCCTTTCCGCCCACAAATACATTTTGCACCGGAAATCGGATGGCACAATGACCCAAACGGTCTTGTTTATGCCGACGGCGTTTTTCATCTTTATTATCAATGGAATCCCTATGGCGTTATTTGGGGAAATATGCATTGGGGACACGCCATAAGTAAAGATTTGATAAAATGGGAACATAAGCCTATGGTAATGGAACCCGATCAATATGGTACTATCTATTCAGGCTGTGGTTGGGAGGATAAAGACAATACTGCTGGATTCGGTGAAAATACGCTGTTGTTTTACTATACTGCTTCAGGTGGGTGCAATCAGTGGTCTATTGATTCCAATCATCAACACACACAACGCTTGGCAATATCCACTGATGGGGGAGAAACTTTACAGCGCATAGACGGTGTAATTCTTCCGCATATCACAGGCGGAAACCGTGACCCCAAAATATTCTATCACAAGGAAAGTTCTGCATATATTATGGTACTTTTCCTAGACGAATACGAATTTGCAATTTTCCGCTCTACTGATTTGCTTCATTGGAAAGAAACACAAAGATTTTCTGCCGAAAAAATGAGAGAATGCCCCGATTTATTTGAATTATCTGTTGACAATGCTATCGGAGAAAAGAAGTGGGTATTCTGGTCAGCTGACGGATATTATCTTGTCGGACGCTTTGACGGTTATCAGTTTGCCCCGGAATCAGAAGTATTGTGTGCATACAGCACATTCTTGGCTTATGCAGCACAGACTTATGCGGGAGTAGAAGACAGAGTAATTAGTGTTGCATGGCTTCGGCTGGCAAACGACCGCGGAAATTACAGGGGAATCATGTCTATTCCGACAGAATTGTCCCTATTTAAAACCAATAGCAAATATCAATTGCGTTTTCATCTTCCAAAAGAATTTTTAGCATACAGACATCTTTGCAAAGAATTGAGAAAAGTTGATAAAAAATTTGAAATCAAATTGAAAGGTTCACCTGCGGAAATAACTTTAGATTGGAAAAACCAAACCACCGGATTTACAAAATTATCAATTGGAAATACAGTGATTACAGTTAACTTTGAACTGGGAAATATTGAATTTGTAAATCAACAAATATATTCAGAACCCATCATTATTTCGTTTCATAAGAACGATTCCTTAAATTTAGACTTTATAATTGACCAAGAAGTAATAGAATTTTTTGGCAATAATGGCATTATTTATGGAGCGGTTGAAACGGAAGAAAATATATTGCGAAAAAAAATTGTAATGGATTCTGTGGCAGAACTTGAAACAATGAAATTATTTGAAATTATTTAATATTAAAATTCAACCTGATATTTCCGTTTGCTGCAAAAACTTATTTATACTGCTTAACAGTTAAATTTTTCGAGTAACCTGACTACATAACGCCAGCCATATACGTTTAACCAGTGCTGTACGATAAATTCTGACGTTATGTAGTATTAATACTGACATTTATAAAGTATTTCTATTATGTTCAACGGCAAAAAGATTTGCCGTTCAATTATGCCAGCCGCAAAGCGACAATTTTCCTTTCATCATAAAAAATAGATAAAAATAAAATTTCTAATTGACAAATTCTCGAAAAAAAGATATACTAATTTAGTCAGCAAACAGTAAGCTTTCGTAGCGCAGTTGGTAGCGCAACTGATTCGTAATCAGTAGGTCGAGGGTTCAAGTCCCTTCGAAAGCTTGAATGCAAAAAGCCTTAAAACCTATATAAATCAAAGGTTTTAAGGCTTTTTGCATTCAATTTTTTAATGAGCCCTAAAAGATAATAATGAAAAAGGATGCAATGGTGCACCAGACTGGATAATCGAAATCCATTCCCCAAGTACAAGCCGAAATGATTTTGATGAAACCATTTGTTCCTGCATTTATTAACATCATATTTCTTTTGCATAAGTCTACGCATTTATCCGTTCTAATTTTTCTTTCTTATATGCCGCAAATCTTCCTGCGTCCAGTGCATCACGGATTTCTGTCATCATGGTATTATAAAAATATAAATTATGCAGCACGCAAAACCGCATTCCCAACATTTCCTTCGCCTTTAATAAATGACGAATATACGCCCGTGAATACCTGCGGCATACCGGACAGCCACATCCTTCTTCAATCGGCCGCTGATCAAGTTCATATTTAGCATTAAATAAATTAATTTTTCCATAATTGGTATATAAATGTCCGTGCCGTCCATTTCGTGTAGGATAAACACAATCAAAAAAATCAACGCCTCTTTCCACCGATTCCAAAATATTAGCCGGCGTTCCAACTCCCATTAAATATGTTGGTTTCTCCTTAGGCAGATATGGTATGGTTTCCTCCAAAATATAATACATTTCCTCATGCGTTTCCCCAACAGCCAGACCGCCCACAGCATAACCGTCCAAATCCATTTCAGAAATGCGTTTTGCATGGTCAATACGGATATCCGCATAAACAGCGCCCTGATTAATCCCGAAAAGCATTTGATTTTGATTAATAGTATCCGCAAGACCGTTTAAGCGCTGTATTTCTGCCTTGCAGCGTTCCAGCCAGCGCGTTGTCCGCTCTACGGAATTTTTCACATAGCTACGTTCTGCCTTGCTCGGCGGACATTCATCAAACGCCATTGCAATTGTGGAGGCTAGATTAGACTGAATACGCATACTCTCCTCCGGCCCCATAAAAATTTTTCTGCCGTCAATATGGGAATTAAAGTAAACGCCCTCCTCCTTAATTTTGCGAAGCCCTGCGAGAGAAAAAACCTGAAATCCGCCCGAATCCGTTAAAATTGGCTTATTCCATGACATAAATTTCTGAAGACCGCCTAGCTTTTTAATCACTTCATCCCCTGTCCGCACGTGTAGATGATATGTATTGGACAATTCCACCTGTGTGCCGATTTCCTCTAAATCCGCCGTAGAAACTGCACCTTTTATCGCCGCAACAGTACCAACATTCATAAAAACCGGCGTCTGTATTGTGCCGTGCACAGTGGTCACTTCAGCCCGCTTGGCGCGCCCCTCCTGTTTTAACAAACGATACATTTACTATCTGCTCCCCCTATTATTCTAACTCGTCCAAAAATTCCTCCAGCGTTATCCCGCGTTCCATAATATTCGCCGCCGCTTCCTTGCCCACATAACGGAAGTGCCATGGCTCATACTGTATCCCTGTAATATATTCCTTTCCCAAAGGATACCGCAGAATAAATCCATATTCCGCACAGTGTTCTTTCAACCAGATTCCTGCTTCTGTTTTACCGAAATCAATCTCCAATTCCGAATATGTTGTACTGACAATATCCAGTGCTAAACCAATTTGATGTTCGCTTGCGCCCGGCACTGTTACGGTCATAGACGAAATTCTGTATGCTTCCAGATAGGAATAACCTTTTTCCATATAATGATCAATTTTGCGGTTGAATAAAACTGTCTGTCGGTTATAATCCCGATAAGGCGAGCAAACCACCAACTTGATCCCGTCCTCCTTAGCCGCCTGCATCATATCCATTAAATCATCAATAATCCGCACATCACACTTCATCGTTCCCTTAATCTTCCCAAGCGTAAACGTATAATCATCAGGCACCGGATGCTGTTTATTTACGAGTACAAGCTGCCAATCGTCCTTCGAAACCTTCGAAAGTCCTGCTCCTGCCGACTGCACGCTTCCATGTATATGCTTCGGCGTCTGCTTAATTCCTTCTGCATCAACTCCCATCTCGTTGGCTTCCAAAATATCATCCAGTGAATACTGATCCAATTCATCCGAAGTCACAATTAATTCCTCATTATCATAACCCTCCAACACATCATTATCATCAATCACCTCAGTATCGGGAGGTATCTGAAACGTTATTGGCACATAATCATAATTTTCTTGGATTTCTGCCCATTCATTTTCTTTAGGAAACAAAGCCCCTTCTTTCTGCGATAAAAAAGAAAAACTGCTGCTGGTAAAATAAAAGACAAATATCGCCAAAACAAACGCCAAACGCTTTGTGTTATGTATAAAAAAGGAAGTAATCTGCTTCCCCGCCGCAACCAGTTTATCGCATAAAGTGAGCGGCAGTTTTATACACTTGTATTTATCAGCTTGCTGGTTTATTTTTGTAGTAAAAGCCCCTTTTTGTAACTTTTTCATACATTATCCATCCCTAATCTATTTTTCAGTATCTTTATCTATAAAACAAAAGTTCATTTCCTCTGTATGGGTCTGCATATTCGAGAAGGAGAATGTCTTTTTCTCCTTCTCGCTGTGCGACCCGTGCGCCGCTTTTGAGACATATTTCCTCTGCACGGGTCTGCGCATAAAAAATGCATAAAATTTTTCTTGCGGATTTATGCATTGTAACATAAAGTTTGTCTATCCATAAATTCATCATAGCACATAATTTGAATTTTTGCATTAGGAAATGTAAAATTTTTTCTAAGAAGCATTAAGTTATCGTAAATTAAACACTTTTCCATAAATAAAAAAGGCACTGGCTGCTATTCTCCAATGCCATAAAAATTTTGATGTTATAAACTGTTTACTGTTCTTTTGTTTCGTTCCTCTACTGATAAACCAAATGACTCTGCCCTTTTCATTGTATGCATTCGATTACGCAAAACCCCTATAATCCTTTCTTTTGTATAATTAGAAGTGGGATTTGTTTTATAAACGGCTGCATACATTTTCTTCAAATCCATTAATGAATATTCCTTAATAATTTCTATATTTTA
>VSNQ01000015.1 GCA_009774395.1 Lachnospiraceae bacterium | reverse complement strand
CAACGCCAAAACGGAGCTATCAACGGAGGCAAAACAACGTGCCTCATATATTCGAGACAATGTTCACGGATTCAGGTATTATATAGGAGAAAGTGAAATGGGTGAATTAATATATGAAACGATTCTTGGTGCAATGATATCAGAATTGCCATTAATGACAGGCGCTTCCATAACAGAATTTCTTTCCAAATATGAAACACTATTTGCTAGGTATGTGGATTATATTAAATTAAAACAACTTCTTGAGAAGTCAGAACCTGCAGAAAATTGGGGTATTATTTGCAGGGCTAAGGAACTGGCTTTAGGTGATTGTATGGAAGGAAGTAATCATAGCCATCCCCTGTGTAGTATTTTCTCAAATTTAAGTTTAAGAGGAAAATATCCGACAAAGATGTATTATGAGTCAGCAGCATTAAATATGAAAAGCACTATTCCATGTGGTGAAAATAAGAACTTTGATTGCCAAAAACTCATGAACGATTTTAGCAAAGAATTAGAAATGTTAATGTGCTCCTCACCAAAAGAATTTGATTCTTTTCTGGTCGTTATGGATACATTGCTAAAAAAATATTTTTGGTGTATTCCTGCCAGTGGAAAACAGTTCGAGGATGTTTCGCTTTATGAGTATATCAGGACAACAACAGCGATAACTGCTGCACTGATGAAAGCCGGACAAAAAGACGTACCATTTGTCATGGCAGCGGGACATTTTTCTGGAATACAGAATTACATATTTTCTGTTTCAAAAGTAGGGACTGGAGGTGTGGCTAAAAGACTCCGTGCACGTTCCTTTTATGTAAATGCTATGGTCAGTGCTTTGGCACATTGTATAATACATAAGTCAGGTCTGCCGATGGTGAATATTTTGATGCTGACAGGCGGAAAGTTCTATCTTCTATTACCTAACACAGATGATATTGATAACCTGCTTAATAAAGTGGAACAACAAGTATCCGTATTTTTATATGAAAAATTTAAGGGCAATCTCTCAATGGAACTTGTATGGGAAAAGGTATCAGATAATGACATACGAGTCTATAGTAATACAATTGTAATGTTATCAAAAAAAATAAATGGCAAAAAGAACAGGTTGTTGGAGAGTATATTAATTAGTGAAAAAGAATGGCAGACAGAGCGGTTTGTTGTCTATCAGGATCTGGCTCATAAGTCTATGTGTTCTTCATGCAGGAGTGCACTTGTAGAGAGCAACCAGAGCATGTGCCCCAATTGTGAGGTCGATACAGAAATTGGCGGCAGACTGCCAAAGATAAGGATGTTTTCTTTTAGCAGGAAAAGAGGTCAGTATAAGTTGCTGGATGATTACTATCTAAATCTGGAAATAGATGCAGGCGGGGAAGAAAACTATTTAATTATGCTGTTAAATGATCTGGAAATGAATGGTATGTATAATAAGCCTGTCACAGCCTATTATGGGGTAAACCATGTTCCTACAAAAGAACATGGGCAGGTAAAGACTTTTGGTGAGATTGCAGATGAAGCAACAGGAAGTAAAAAACTCGGCATTTTAAAAGCAGATGTGGATACACTGGGATTTTTGTTTTCCGAAGGATTGCAGGACGATAGCGGGGATGCGGTATCAATTTCGAGAGTTAACACTTTGTCCCATATGCTTGAATTATTCTTTGGCGGCTGTTTACAGGATCTGATAATAAACAGGTACCAAAATGTATATTGTGTTTTTTCTGGTGGGGACGACCTGTTTTTTATTGGTCCATGGAACGAGATGCCTGCCCTTGCAATTGATATTAACGAAAAATTCCATACATATACGGGAAATAATGAATGCATGACCCTGTCAGCAGCAATCTGTATAGCAGAAAGCGGAGGGCATATATCCACTTTGGCAGAATATTGCGAAGAGAAACTAAAACAAGTAAAAAAGAAGGCAGATGAGAAGATATCTTCAAATAAACAGGGCAGGAATGGTGTATATTTTCTTGGAAAAGTGATGTCATGGGAAGATTTTAAGGAACAGATTGACTGTGGCAGAAAGTTTGCAGATGCCATAACAAATACTGGCTCATCAATGATAAAACGGCTTGCAAACTATAGTAGTATGTACCAAGAGTATTTAAACAATAATGATCCGAATCAATTAATGTTTCTTCCGATGTTTTCATATGACATGTCAAGAAATAGCGAATCGTTGAAAAAGGATATATGGCTTCAGGATTATTGCAAAATATTATATAAGAACGCATCAGATTATTATAGAACAGATAAAAATTTTTATTATGTGGAGTTTTGTGTAAAGTATGCACTTCAGTTAACAAAGGAGGTAAGGAAGATTG
Organism: Lachnospiraceae bacterium; assembly: GCA_009774395.1. Classification (GTDB taxonomy): domain Bacteria; phylum Bacillota; class Clostridia; order Lachnospirales; family Lachnospiraceae; genus COE1. The sequence continues at coordinate 46,583 of VSNQ01000015.1, read as the reverse complement.
AATGATTTATTTACTGAGTACGAAGAATCTTTGAAAAAGGGGTACTTTAAATTAGTGGATGGGAAAAAGTGTCTAAAGGAAGAATTCATTGTGAAATATCCCAAAAGGATCGCTGATGAGTTGGCATATGACAGAAGGGACAAGCGAACATTTAAAAATAAGAATAAAAACAAGTTATCTCAAATCTGGAAATTTTATGACCATGCAAGGTGGATACAGGATAGTCTGCGTCTGAGAGGGGAACCTTTAGATGTACTGAAAGCGACACTGTATGAACTTATGCCTGCTGCTGCCTATGCATTGGAAAGAGCTACGATAACTGATGATTTCAGGGAATTCATAGACTTAAATGTTTCTAATATAAAAGATAAGGAAGATTTGGATGCGTTTGTAAAACATTTCCAGTCATTGATTGCATATTTACCAAGAGAGAATTCAAGATAGGGGGATAAAAGATGAAATTAGATAAGATAGTTACATTTTCTGGAACAATTTTCTGTGTTTCAGGGCTGAGTATAGGAGCTTCTTCAAACACATTAGAAATAGGTGGAATCGACAGGGAAGTGATCAAAAATCCAATTACTAAAGAACCGTATATACCTGGTTCCAGCCTAAAGGGAAAAATGAGATCAGAACTGGAAAAAGAATATGGTGCTTATACAATAATTAAAGAAACAAAAAAATTGGGATTAAATAGTAAAGAACCTTGTGGGTGTGGCAGGATTACATGCCCTATCTGCCTGATTTTTGGGGCACATAAGTACCAAGGCGCACCTTCTGCACCAACTAGGATTATTGTTCGGGATGCCACCCTTTCAAAAGAGTCCAAAGATATCATCAGTAAACTTCCAGATGACCAAAGAGGCTATCTGGAAAGGAAGACAGAAAACATTATTATAAGAGATTCCGGAACTGCTGGTTCACCGAGAACAATAGAAAGAGTTTCGGCTGGAATGTCTTTTGACTTTGAAATTATCCTGAGAGTTTTCGAAGGAGATAACGAGAATGAGTTGATTGATAAAGTAAAAGAGGGCTTAGAATTAGTAGAAAAATCCTATTTAGGCGGAGGTGGTTCCAGAGGTTCAGGGCAGGTAAAATTTAACTATGAGATTATCTGCACGCAAATACAAGACAAAGATAATAAGTCTGTCTAAGAGAGGATATCATGAGTTTATATAAAATTAAGATAGAACCTGAATCATCCTTTTGTTCCCCCTTACAAAGCGATACTTTTTTTGGTGCATTCTGTTGGAGTTATTTATATCAATGTGGAGAACAGGCTCTGAAAGAACTCCTTTACCGTTATAAAAACGGAATCCCAGACATTATTTTTTCTAATGCATTTCCAAGTGGTACATTGCCGCTTCCAGTTGGGATAAGCCAATTAAAAAAAAGACAGGATGATTTGCGCACAAAACAGGAAAGATATCAAAAATATATAGAAAGTAAGAATAAGGAGAACTTATCGTATATTACACTGGAGGATTTTAACAGGATTATTAACGGATCTTTAGAACATTCTGATACTGTAAAGGATACCGAAACCAAAGCAATGTTGTGGCGAAACATGGTAAACCGCGAAACGAATACAGTGGAAAATATAGATGGGGACAGTAATCTGTTTGAAATAGAAGAAACTTTTTCAACAGAGGGATTTGATATTTACATTTATTCCACGCTCGAGAAAAAGATTTTAGAAAATACATTAAGAGAGATGTTCATGTCCGGAATCGGGGCACAGCGTTCTATCGGCAAAGGAGCTTTTAAATTACTCGGTGAATTGGAATTATTTGAAGGTTTTAAAATTCCGGAAAAATCAAACGCATTTGTGGCACTCTCTAATTTCGTGCCTGGAAAAAGTGATCCAATAAATGGTTACTATAAAACGTTTGTAAAATATCCAAAAATCAGTTACACTTCATCTGAAACGGATTCGCCTTTTAAAAAACCATTGATATTTTTAAAGGCAGGCAGCGTATTCTTTGCGCAGCCCGTTAAAAGATTTTATGGATCATGTATAGAAAAGGTTGCATTAAAGGCTGGAACGGTATCTGACGAAATAGTGATAGGCGCATATACGGTTGCCATTCCATGTTATTTGGAATGATGATATACTAACGACCGTTAAGATTTTCCAATTTCTGCACAGCCCATATTGCATAGGCGGGCAATACGTGCTGTGCAGAAAGGAAAATCTAATCGCTTGTAAGTATAATATTAGCGAATTTATAAGAGGTTGCAGAACAGATATGGATATAGAATTATTTAATGCGTTACAGGTACGTTTTATAAAGTTACATTTCACAGTGGCATTTTGTGGGGATTCTGTTCTACCAAGAGATAAGGTGTCTGCTATCCGAGGCGGCATAGGAGAGATGCTTTTACGTATGAATTGTGTTCGTGACAGACAATGTGAAACATGCGATTTTGAAAAAGAGTGTACAGTACAAAGAATCTTATACTCCAAATTTGATAGCAAGCCGGATTTTGTTACAACGGATGGAGGTGTAGGATATGTTCTTGAATGTGAAAATTACCAAGAACAATTTAAAGATGGTGAAAAGCTGAACTTCTATTTGATATTGTTTGGTAAGACAATAGTTCACTTTTATCAGTTATATCAGGCGATATCCATGCTGGGCGAACTGGAAGGGCTGGGAAAATATCATGCAAAATACCATGTTATTGGAATAAAAAATATGGAGGGCATGTCTGTTTTAGATGGAAAAACAATTGACATGGACAGGTATGTAGTGCATATGCTGTATGATTATATTATATTCCGGAATATGCGGTGTGGATCGTCTAAAGGAAGAAAAGATGCTATCTTAATTTTTGATACTCCTCTGGCTTTAAAATATCAAAACGAATTTATTAAAGAATTCCAAGTGGAAGCAATATTGAAATCAATTAGACGTAGGATTTATATTTTGAACTGCTTCGAGGGAAAAGACAATGATATCTTTTATCAGTATGAGGACAGTTCTGTGCCAAAGATTCTCAACCAAGAGCATCATGAGGTAAGCGTTAGTCGCTATTCTATGAGAAAAAATAAAAAAATGATTTTAAAAGGCATAAGGGGTACCGTATTACTAACAGAAATAACGGAAGATGTATTGATGCTCTTAATGATAGGTGAACTGATACATATAGGAAAATATACGAGTTTTGGATTTGGTCGATTTCACTTGAAATTTGTGGATTTATAAAAACTCTGTGTCATACAAAATTATTTACTTGAATAATGGAATTGATATAAATAACGGGCTGTCGCAATAAGCTGTGATGATACAAAATATTATATAAACCGCAGCATGGTATTATGCTATCTTGTATACTTTTCCCTTAATGCTGCAGCCCCATTCCCTTCCTCACATTGAACCATTCATCTTATATTTTTTATCAAGAAACTTCTTTACATCCTCCATTGTTGTTTCCCCCTTTTTTCCTTTTCAATATATTCTTTCAATTCTTCTGTCGGCTCTAAACCGTCCACTTTAATCATACCAATTGCATAATCCCAAGCATCTGCATTGGTCATCCAAATCTTCTCCCTCTATTTCAGCAACACCACAATATAATTCGAGAAATACAGCAATGTCAACAGCTTACTCTCTGCAACTTGTTCCTGAATCCATGTATTTAAATGAAACCAGTCAAAGCTCCCGATTAAGATAAACGCCAGCCATATCACCGCAACCGATTCCACCAATCCAAGCGCTGCACCGGCAATCTTATCCGCAAGCCTACCGACAGGCAGCGCACGAACCAATTTCAAGGAATCTGTTACTAAGCGGACGATCCGATAAATCATGCGGATTGCCGCAAGCAGTATCAATGCCATTACCACGCCGCCATAGCTGCCCTGCATAAAATTACCAGCGCCTTTTGCAACGATTACAAGCACAATCACGCCCAAAATACCCGAAACAATACGAATAATTCCTTCCAGAAGCCCCCGCTGCCAGCCCCAAAGCGTGCCAACTGCCAATACTGCCACCACTATTACAAATAAAATATTAATCTCCAATCTTTTACCTCCGACAAAATGCATTACTTCACCAAAATACAGCCTATCTCCTAAGACAGCCTATCTTTTAATACAGTCTATTTTTTAATACAGTCTATTTCTAATATTATCTATTCTCTAATGCTGCTCTATTCTCTTAATACTGCTCTATTCTCTTAATGCTGCTCTATTCTCTTAATGCTGCTCTATTCTCTTAATGCAGTTCAATTCTCTAATGCAGCTCTATCACTTGTATTCCGTCCTCTGTCACAATTGTATACTTCGCAATATTTCCCGAAGGAATCAGACAAGATATGTATTCTCGAAAATCACCCTCAAATTTCAGTTTTCCCTCCCAATTATAAATAATGCACCCACTGTCATCATGGATAACAATTCCAATCGATTCAAATAAAATATCGGTATATTCCATATCGAAAAAAAGTTCGTTAACTTTCTTGGCATTGGTGTCATAGACTTCCATACGATATGTCGTATCGCCGGAGGAATTAAAGAATACAAGCCCAATATGACTTTCATCATAAAACACACTCTGTATTTCCTCAGAAATAATGGTTTCTCCTAAGCTTTCCGGTTTCTGCCTGCCTCGGAAAAACATAATACGGTTATCCGCCACTGCAAAAACCGTGTCATTATCCATAAAATGTACCAACGGAACCACCGCGTCCGAATATCCATATCCGCCAACTAAATTGTCCGTATAATTTTGTCCGACTGCGCTGAAATTGTAAAATCCAATACTGGAATACACTTCTCCTTTTTCTGCCTTTATATACGAAACGGCTAACTGTGTACCGTTATCGGAAATATCAACGGCAATCGGATAGCCGGATTTGCTCATAGTTGTCATAAAATCCACAAGCACTTCCCCCCTTGCGCCGTCGTACAGACAAATAACAGTAGAAGGTGCGTTGTCCAATATAACGGCTACAATGCCGTTTGACGATACGCAAAAGTCACGAATCGGCATCGTTGTATCAATATAGCCAATATTTCCCTGTGTATTTGCCACATAAATACTTCTGCCATTATAATCACCTACAGCCACTGTCTTTTTCTTTGTTCTAACAATGGGATTCTGCATCTCATACGTTTGATTCCAAATCACATTACCTCGCGTATCTGTACAGTTCATACCATCTTTACTGTAAGAGAACAGTGTCCCGTCAAGATTTAGACACTTGGTATCATCTGCACGCACCCATTCGTGTTCCTGTACTACTTCATAGTCTGTATATACTATATTTTTCCAGTTAAAATAGGCACATAGCAGGAAAAATCCCACTAGTGCCAATACAGCCAACACTGTATATAGTTTAAGCTGGCGGTGCCTTGCAAGCATATTGTCGAGTGACTTATTGTCTTTCAGGCTTTCATCTGCTGTTGTCGTTTTCTTATGCCGATTGCCTTTTATAAGGAATTGGTTGCGTTTAAAATCCTTTATCTCTGCCATCCGTATACCTCATTCTCAACCATGAATAACTATAGTATATCATGATTTTTACGGAAGTAAAAGCCTTTGTCCATAAAGAATGTTATTTGGGTCTTCAATTTTATTCCATTCGCAGATTTCATCTACCTTAGAATAGTTACCGTAAACCTGAAAACATATGCTGCGAAGCGTATCACCACGGCGTACAATATAATACTGTGGTGTGGAAGCAGGGGATGCGTTTGCAGCTTCAACTCCCTCTTGTCCAGCAGTATCCGCACTCTGCGCAATTTCGTCTGAGCCTGCTGCGTCTTGCGTATCGTCTGCCACGTTATGATTCTGTACATTTGTTTTTGTACTTTGCTGTGTGCCGGATGCCTGTGCTTCTACTCCGGCTGGCTGCTGTGCTGTGGGATTATTCTGAACATTCGTTTCTGTTTTTGATGGTAACATTCCTGTATTGCCATTATTCTGCGGTATTCCGTCTGTGGAGCTTGCTATATTATTCGCATTTCCGTTCTGCGGCACTCCTTCTGCGGAGTTTGCCATATTATCAACATTTCCATTCTGTGGCATTCCTTCAGCCTTTGCCGTATCTGTGCCTATGTTATCCGCCGCTTGTCCGTTCTGTCCATTTACCATAACTCCCTCTTTGGGATTCTCTTGTATATTCTGCATATTATCTGCCGGCTGGGCATCCTTCCCCTCTGCTGCAGTTTGCGCTACGTCTACCGTACCCTGTGCATGATTTGCATCTTCCCCAGACAAACCGCCTTGTTTTGCAGCTTCTGCATCTGTTTTCTCTGCTTGTCCGTTTATCTCACCAATCTGCTGTTTTTCCTCCCCATTTAATGCTGTTGCAATCGCTGTAGCATTTGTTAAAACAGCCTCATTCTGCTTTAAACTCTCTGTTACCAGCGCCAGACAATAATCAATGGTGTCCTGCATACTTTTCATTTTATTGTAATTATTCACGGAAATAATACCATATGCCATTACGCAGACCACAAAGCCAAGACACAGCGCACTCATTACATTCCAAATAAAGCTGACTTTTGCCTCACCGCGGTTATATGCCTGTGCGATCCTGCCATAACGCACCGCCTCATCCGTTTCCGCACGCACCTGCGCACCACGCCGCGGAGGTCTTGTCTGTGCCTCCTCATAGCTTTCAGACGCTGCCTCCTGTGCATATTCTCCTTCTCCCTGCTGTCTGACTAAATGGGAATTTAAGTTCCATTCTATCAAATAGTTCTGCATTTCTTCATTTTGGTCGTAATAAATATAAAAGTCGTCCAAAATAACGCTTGTATTTTTCAGCGCGATTTCCAAGCGCAGCCCTGATTCTTTATTTACGCCAACCTTCGCATTTCCCAAAAAAGCACAGCTGGGGAAATATCGAGTGCCTTTATCCTCAGGAAACGGCTGCTGTGCCGCACCTGATACCACAAGAATGCTTGAGCCCTCCTCTTCATAGCGTCTGCCAAAAAGAGCAATCTGTGTAGGACTTGGTGCATTTACATAATACGCCGCTGTAAATTTCTTAATAAAAGTATGCACATAGTCTTCAAGATACAGTATGTATATGCCCTCGGGAGTCCCTATAGTACGTGTGTTTACTGGAATCTGTGATCCATAGTTTTGCTTGTCCATTTTATCCTACCTTTCTTTGCGCCGTATATTATTATCGCAGTTCCCTAATATCATAGCACACGCAGGATAATAATTTTGTCGAAACAATGATGTCAAATCACAAAAAAAATCGAGTGGCAGGTTTTCTCTGCATCGGTGTGTACATAAAACAAGGCGGTTGTTTCCAAACCGCCCTGCCAGTTCAGGCACTGAACTGTTCCTTACCAATATAGTTTATAAACCGTTGTTGTCTGATAGTTTCTATCCGGCCCATAAATAACATTGGGAAAATGTTCCTGATTGATGGAATCCGGAAATGCCTGTGTTTCAAGGCACAATCCACTGCGCTTCCCATAAGAAGCACCCTCTTTGCCTGCCACCGGTTTAATACAGCTTCCCGCATAGAACTGAATCCCTGTCTGGTCTGTATAAACCTCCATGCGTCTGCCTGTTGTTGGTTCCTCCACAACGGCAACTTTCTTTAGTGTTCCATCAGCATCGTCAATTACCCAGTTATGATCATAGCCCTGCCCATATTTTAACTGTTCATTCTCTGCCTCAATATCCTTTCCAATCTCTTTGATTTCACGGAAGTCAAACGGCGTATCTGCTACAGGCGCCAGCTCTCCGGTAGGAATCAGACGCGGATAAATCGGCGTATAACGGGAAGCATTTATCTGGAGTTTATGCTGCTCTATATTGCCACTATTGTGTCCCGCAAGATTAAAGTATGTGTGGTTCGTCATATTAATCAGTGTTTTCTTATCACTGGTAACATAATAATCCAGTTTTAATTCATTTTCATCTGTCAGTGTATATGTCACCTGCACTTTTTTATTTCCGGGGAATCCCATAGAGCCATCCTTATCCTCCAAAGAAAAAGTAACATAGTTTTCTCCCGCCTGCGCATCCCACAATCTTTTGTGATATCCCTGATTTTCGTCGCTGTGCAGATTATTTGTGCCATCATTTACTGCAAGCTGATATTTTGTGCCGTCAATCATAAAGCTTGCATTGTCAATACGGTTCGCGCTTGGTCCTATGGTTGCGCCAAAAAAACTGCCGTTGCTAAAATACCCTTCTATCGTATCGTATCCCAGCACAATATCGCTGACATTTCCTTTTTTATCTGGAACCAAAAAACGTACTAAAATTGCGCCGAAATTCGTTACCTCCGCGCTGACGCCATTACTGTTTTGAATGGTATAAAGCGTTACTTCCTTTCCCTCTGGTGTCTTTCCAAAATTCTTTCTTGTCACTGGCATATTTTTTCCTCTCTTTCTAATTTGCTATACTGTTTTCGCACAAAAGAATTACAGTTCTGTTCTTCCTTCTAATGCACGCAGCAGCGTTATCTCATCAATACATTCCAAGTCGCCGCCGACTGGAACGCCGCTGGCAATCCGCGTTACCTTTACCCCAATTGGCTTAATCAGCTTTGATATATACATTGCTGTAGTTTCACCCTCAAGGCTGGAGTTCGTAGCGATAATCACCTCGTCCACTTCTTCCTCCAAACGCTTCACCAATTCCTTTAGTTTAATATCGTTTGGTCCCACGCCAAGCATTGGCGAAATTGCGCCATGCAGCACATGATATACACCGTCATATTTTCCCGTCTTTTCATACGCCGCTAAATCCCTGATATTTTCAACCACCATTATCATTTTATGGTCACGTTTCAGATTTGCACAGATAGGACAGATTTCCTTATCCGTCAATGTAAAGCAGTTTTTGCAGTAGTGTACATTTTTTCTTGCTTCCACCATAATATGCGCAAAATGCTCCACATGATCCGGCGGCATATTAATAATATGAAGCGCCAGACGCTGCGCCGACTTGCTGCCAATGCCCGGTAATTTGGCAAACTGTTCAATTAATTTATTGATATATCCGCTGTATAATTCCATTAGAAGGGTAATCCTCCGCCCAATCCGCCTGTCATTTTGCCGATAAGTTCATTGTTTGCCTCCTCAGCCTGACGCAGTGCCTCATTGGTTGCTGCCATAATAATATCCTGCAAGGTTTCGATATCGTCCGGATCGACAACTTCCTCGGAAATCGTAATTTTCAGCATTTCTCTTTTTCCGGAAACAACCACTTCCACAGCGCCGCCGCCTGCCTTTGCAGTAAACTCCTTTGTTTCTAGTTCTTTCTGACCTTCTTCCATCTGGCGCTGCATTTTCTGTGCCTGTTTCATTAAATTACCCATATTCCCCGGCATCCCCATGCCGTGCATCCCCATGCCGCCCGGAAATCCACCTCTTTTAGCCATTTTTATCTTACCTTTCTAAAATATACTTGCGAACGATAAATCTTGTTATATCACCCAAGATAATTACGCTCATGAATCGACATAATTGGCAAACTTAAGCATTCGCCATGATACATTAATCATCGACATATTCAATATCCATATTGATTACTTTTGATAAATCCACATAACTGTCCTCAAAGCGCTGTCCATCCGCAACACACTCTATTTGTACGGAAACTTCTTTTTGCAGGAAATTGGATATCATATTCTCCACAGTTTTTTGGTTATCTGGAATCCGCAGAGAATCGTATGCTAACCCTTCTCCTACAACAATTATTAAACGGTTGTCGCCGCCAAGGCTTAAGCGTGCACTTTTTAAATAAGATCGCATCGGCTGCTCCGCGTTTGCAACAATACTCCGCCAGCTTCCTACAATCCGCCTGATATCGTCCGGAATCGCTTTGGGAAGTTCCATTTCTGCCTGTGGCGCAGCTTCTGTCCGCACCGTCTGCACCACAGGCGCTGTACTTACAATGCCGTTTTCTAGTTTTTCTTCCAAATCACGCACTCTTGCCGCCATTGCGTCATTTGAAGTTTCCATTGCAGGACGGCAAAGCTTAATTACTGTCATTTCTATTAAAATACGTTTCTGCGCGGCATATTTCATCTGTCCCGACAACTCGGAGAAAATACGGATATAACGCATAATTTCCTGCGCTTCCAAGGTTTCCGCTTCCTCCTTTAAACGCTGCAAGTTGTCGCTTGACACATCAATAACATCCTCCATCTTACTGTCTGATGTCTTAATCAGCAGAAGATTGCGCAGATACCATATAATATCTGTGACAAATTGTGTTAGTTCACGCCCCTGCATCACCACTTCCTCAAGCAATGAAATACAGCCTACAATATCTCGTGCTCCAATCAATGCAATAAAACGGCTAAAGACAGCCGTATCGACTGCCCCCAGCACATCCAGCACTTTATCGTACGTTAGTTCTTCTCCAAAATGGAATGCAATACACTGATCCAGAAGACTTAAAGCGTCACGCATTGATCCGTCCGCGGTTTTCGCAATATATTTCAGTGCCTTTTCCTCCACTTGCACCTGCTCCTGATCCATTAAATCGTGCAGCCTGCCGGCAATTGTTTCAATGGTAATGCGCTTAAAATCATAACGCTGGCAGCGGGATAAAATCGTGATTGGTATTTTGTGTACTTCTGTTGTAGCCAATATAAAGATTACATACGACGGTGGTTCTTCCAAGGTTTTAAGCAACGCGTTAAAAGCCCCTATGGAAAGCATATGCACCTCGTCGATAATATAAACCTTATATTTTCCCTCGACAGGCGAATAAGACACCTCGTCAATAATTTCACGAATATTGTCCACTCCATTGTTGGACGCAGCATCAATTTCAATCACATTCACGCTCGCGCCTGCCGCGATCGTCTGACAGCTTCTGCAAACCCCGCAAGGATTTCCATCCACAGGATTTTCACAGTTAACCGTCTTGGCAAACAGCTTGGCAATTGTCGTTTTGCCTGTTCCACGCGTCCCTGTAAAAAGATAAGCATGTCCAATGCGCTCTGCTTTTATCTGATTGCGCAGCGTCATTACGATAGGATCCTGACCTTTCACATCCTCAAATAAATCAGGACGGAATTTTCGATATAATGCTGTATATGACATATTGCACCCCAATTACATCGACCAAAACTTAATCGCCGAAACTAATACCGAGAATCTTTGCCTCCTCAATCATAGAGGAATGTGGATCTACCGTCTTTAACTTTCCAGCCACATCCTCTAAAGGAACTTTTACTACTTCTCTGTTTACATATCCTACCATATAACCGTACTTGCCTTCTAAGATCAGTTTCGCTGCTTCCGCACCCAGACGGCTGGCAAATACTCTGTCATAAGAATCTGGACTGCCGCCGCGCTGTGTATGCCCGGGAACCGTCACCCTTACCTCCATACCGCTCTTTTTGGTAATCTGATCTGCGATTTCATAGGAAACACTAGGATATTTGTAATCCTGCATATACTTTTTAAACTCTTTTTTCGATAGTTTTGCCACATCTTTGGAGATTGCGCCCTCTGCTACAGCTAAAATCGTGAATTTGCTGCCGCGCTTTGTACGTTTTTTAATTGCGTCAATCACCTTGTCAATATCATATGGAATTTCAGGGATTAAGATAATATCTGCTCCGCCTGCCATTCCTGCGTTTAATGTAAGATAGCCTACCTTGTGGCCCATTACCTCGACAATAAATACTCTGCCGTGGGAAGCGGCTGTTGTATGAATTTGATCAATACACTGTGTTGCAATATCTACAGCACTCTGGAAGCCAAACGTCATATCCGTGCCCCATAAGTCATTATCAATCGTCTTGGGAAGCGTTACAACATTTAATCCCTCCTCGCGCAGCAGATTTGCCGTTTTATGTGTACCATTGCCGCCAAGCACAACAAGACAAGTCAAATTAAGCTTATAATAATTGTGCTTCATTGCCTCCACCTTGTCCAGCCCATTTTCATCTGGATCACGCATATTCTTAAAAGGCATACGGGAACTCCCCAAAATAGTACCACCCTTTGTTAGTATACCGGAAAAATCAGAAAACTCAAGATTTTTATAATTTCCGTAAATTAATCCCTTATATCCCTCAAGGAATCCAAAAAGTTCTACATCCTCTTTAGAATTGAGCAGTCCTTTTGCTACTCCGCGCATTGCTGCGTTTAATGCTTGACAGTCACCGCCACTTGTCAACATACCAATTCTTATCATTGGAACCTCCTTCTCGCACCTATTGCTGCGTTTCAAATTTTATCGGTTAATTTTCATTATAACTTATTTTTTGAAACGTAACAACTTATTGATGGAAAAAATTGAATATATTTTTACAAATAGTCATCAAAATATTCTATTGGTACATTATCCAGCCAAATAAACACCTGCAAACACATCCATTACATTTTCCTTTAACTCCTCTACCTCATAGTCCACAATATGTACCCAGCCCTGTTGTCCGTTCTCAGTTTCAAGCAGCAGCCAGCTCCAATCAGCAGACGTTTTTAAAAATCTTACTTTCTGTGGTGGTATGATAAAGGTATCTTCACCTTTTATTTTTTTATGCAGCGGCAGTTCCCGATTCAGATCTACAAAGTTCCTGTTCTGAAAATCGTAGGTTTCCTGCGGCACTTCGCGCAAAAATCCATTTTCATCCAATTCCAGATAAATTGTAATCCAATCCGACTGCACAATTTCCTTATAAAATGGCGCGGTTATTGTACCATTCGGATTAACCTTGCAATTATGAATATCAATATCCATTGCGCCAGCTTCTATAATTTGCCCGTTTTCATAGCGGAAAAACCATGTATATGGGTCTGCGCTGGGGCCGTCGTCATATATTGCGAGAAGCAGCGTATTATTTAGATTCAATGCCCATATTGTATTTGCCATTTGATAATAATCAATATCTCGATACGCCTCGCCAATCTGCAATTGATGCGGTGCCAATTGCAGCACAATTTTCTCTGCCTCCTGATCGCCATCCATATCAATATATGCGATATTCCGCCCTTGAACCCTATGAGAAACATTGGCTAAAGTCGGTGCCCGCAAAAGTGCCTGTGTTGTCGCCATCCCAAATCGCTGTGCCTCCGCATCGGATAATTTATCAATTGTCTTACCATTAAACACAGCTTCGTTCTCATGATACAACATTGTGCTATATGCACCCTCCGGCACAATGCATTGCGTTATAATAATACCGTCATCCGCCATCCAAAATTCTGAAATAATCGGCATATCCACCGGAATATCCAGCACAAGGTCACCCGTTTCCAATGTACTAAGGTTTACCCATCGAATCGTATTATCCACCCAATCCAATGCCCCCTCTGTATAGGTTTTGTCTGTTAAAAAATAAAGACATCCCTCAAACAACAGCATTTGTGTGTTTACACCGGCAAAGCCTTTATAAATCTGCCGTTCTTCGCCATTTTTCACGCAGTATATACCATCTTTGCGTGCTTGATAAATAACATTATTGTCAGAAATCTCCTCATAAACCTCGCTGTTTTCTGAATTTCCTAATTCTCCTACACTTTCTGTTTCTTCTGAATTTCCTAATTCTCCTACACTTTCTGTTTCTTCTGAATTTTCTGACCCTCCTATACTTTTTGATGCTCCTTTATTTCCTGATACTCCTTTATTTCCTGATTTTTCTATATTTTCTGATTCCTCTTTATTTCCTGATTCCCCTTTATTTCCTGATGCTCCTATAGTTCCTGATTCTCCTATATTTCCTGATTCCTCTTTATTTCCCCTATTCTGCATATTGGCGGCATTCGTTATATCCGCGGTGTCTGTCTGAATGCCTAAATTAGAAATCCCCTCACGGATCATTGTCCCTTCCGTCAACGTTCCTGCTTTATGGTTGACAGAGGGCACTGTTAAAAATATGCTGCCAATCACAGCCGCAAGCCCAACAGCCAGCACTGATACGAAAGCAACTGGCTTGCGATAACGCAGTATCCGCTTAATTCTGCTTTTGGGCTCCTCCGCACCAAAGGCAATCGGACTTGGCAGCCTGCTCTTTCGTTCCCGTGCCAAAGCAAGCAACGACTCGCTGTAGTCCTCTTTCTTGTCTGCGCCAAGCCTTGCAAGTACCCTCTCATCACAGCACCTTTCTAAATCGCCTTGAAAGACACCATACATCACCCACAAAAATGGATTAAACCAATGCATACTAACCACCAGATAAGAAAAGATTTTCCATAAATAATCCAAATATTGAATATGCATTTGCTCATGCAATACAATATGCTCCCGCTGCTGTTTAGACAAATGCGGAATTAAATATATCCGTGGATGCAAAATCCCCACAACACAAGGCGACGAAAGCATATCTGTTTCATAAATAGTTGTTTCAAGGTTTGTAACCTTTATCGCAAAACGCAGCCTTCGCTTTAGGCGAAAATAGGAAAACGCAGCCCAGCCCCACAGTACCGCTACCCCAAAGCCCCAAATATATGCTGCAAATATCAGAAGAATTTCTGCCGTTTTACGTGATTTTTTTACTGACTCTGCACGATTATTAGTGTCAAAATCCACTCTGCCAGCTTCTTGTACGCCATTATTTTTCTGGATATCTCCATGTTTTTCATAGAAATCGGAAGCCTGCATCGCTTCTGTTTCTTCCATATATAATCTGTTAAAATCCAGTGACGTTTCTATTGTGCCGGAAATATTTGCAATCCCCAGCAGGCTTATGGAAGATGAAAATGAAAATGGGAACAACAGACGTACTCCCACCAGCCCCCAAAGTACCAGTACAATCCACCTTGGCGCCTGCAAGCGATCCATTAAAAATCCCGCAAACAACACACCAACTCCTGCAATTGTTCCATATAGACTTAGGCGCAGCACACAGCCAAACAGCCTTACTACCGTATCCGCAGCGAACCATTGTAAAAATTCTGCCATTACCACATTCACATCAATCCCCTCCTCACTTATTTTCTTCTCGACTCTCGTCAATCAACCGTTGTATTTCATCTGCCTCTGCGTCGCTGATACGCCGTCTTTTTACAAATGCCGCAATAAACGCTGGCAGAGAACCTCCAAACGTATCTTCTACAAACTGCTCACTCTGTTTTCCGCTAAAAACCTCCTTCGAAATTAACACAACAACCGTTCCATTGTTATTTTGGAAAATCCCCCGCTGGCAAAGTCGTTTCAGCATGGTATAGGTTGTCGTCCGCTTCCAGTCAAATTCCTGCTGGCATAACTTCACCAATTCCGCTGTACTTATCGGTGCAGATTCCCATATAAGATCTGCAAAACGCCCCTCCATTACCCCTAACTTATATTCTTGCATACACTAATTTCCTCTCATTCCCTCGTATTTTCTATTTATTCCATTTGTCTAATATCATTAGACAATTTTAGTCTAACATTATTAGACAACATTTGTCAAGCACAGTGTGTAAAAATGTGCGCCTTTTGCGCAGAATTAACACCGCACTTCCCTTGCAATTATTATATACTTTTCTTATACTCACGAGAGATATATCCTACGGTATTGGTTACATTTTACATCAATGCCAGATTTTGCACTAATTTACGAATATTCGGTGTGAATTGCAACAATTGATGCACATAAAATGCCCAAAAACAGGCATTTTGGCACTGGCTCCGACACCATGCAGCAAGTGCATGGCACGGGTGTGAAAAGTAACCTGTATTGTTCAAGATAATAACACTCACGTGTTGGTGATATTGGCAAACCTTCATGTTCATTGTTATAAATTAAAGGAGATTAGGTTATGAAATTAAAAGGAAAAATTCTGGCTTTGTCACTGGTACCTGTTATTGCATTAGGCGTTCTTATGTTTCTTGTTGCGGCGGATCGCATAGCAAACGGTATTTATGACGAAGCTTATGTTGGTATGCAGGCAACGGCTCTGGCAGTCCGTGATATTTTTGAGGAGGGCAACCGTGGCCCATATCATATGGACGAAAACGGATTTCTATGGAAAGGCGATTCGCTGAATATCTCGCAGGCTAACAATATTACTGACCATATAAAAGAAAGCACAGGTATGGAAGTAACGATATTCTGGGGGAATACGCGCATCCTTACCTCCATTGTAAATGCGCAAGGGGAGCGTCAAATTCAGACGCAGGCATCCGCCGAAGTCACCGATCATGTACTAAAAGACGGCGGTACATATCAGAATCGAAATGTCGAAATTTTAGGGACAAAATATATCGTATGTTATATTCCATTTTATCAGGAAAACACAAATGAGGCTGTGGGAATGGTATTCCTTGGCACACCACAGAAAACAGTTTCCACAATTATTAATCGAGTAAGAGGACAGTTACTCTTGATTATTTTATGTATGCTGATTCTTGTTTCTGTGGCTTCCTATATTATGATAAACCGCCTTGTTTCGGCTTTAAAGAAAAATATGGATGCACTTGACAGCATTGCCAAAGGTGCACTGTATGCTACACTCGATCCGTCCATTCTCAAACGAAAAGACGAAATCGGCGATCTTGGGAAAAATATTATTCGCCTTACAGAAAAACTGCATGAAATAGTAATTGAAATCCATAAAAAAAGCAAAGAACTTCGCAAAGAGTCGGTAAAAATTGAGAAAATTTCAGACAATGTGTATCAAGTAATGCATGAAATTAAAAATGCAACACAAGAGATGGCAGGAAGCTGTACTGCACAAGCAGAGGATGCCAACAAGGCAAGCACAAATGTTACCAACATGGGTGAAATGCTTGCACACAATGCGGAGGAAGTCAGCCAACTGCATATTTTATCAGGCAAGATGAAAGACGGCACTGCCGAAGCGCTTACACAGTTTACACGTTTAAATCAAGTAATGATGCAGGTACATGAAGCAATTAATTTTCTCGCACAACAGACAACACTGACCAATGAATCCGTATCAAAAATTAGTTCTGCTGCGGAGCTAATTACCGCCCTTGCCTCACAAACCAATTTACTATCCCTAAATGCAAGCATTGAAGCGGCGCATGCTGGTGAACATGGCAGAGGATTTGCAGTTGTTGCCTCAGAAATCCAGCAGCTTGCAGAACAGTCAAACCGCGCTGCCGGAGAAATTCAAAAAATGATCCTGAATTTAAACAGCAACTCTCATGAATCACTTGAACGCGTCAAAAAAGTACAGGGAATTATGAAACAGCAGGAAGAAAATATCCAGCAGACAAATGAACTCTTCCAAACTGTCTGTAATAACGTAGAACAATCTGCAGAAAGCATGGACACAATTATGGAAAAATCCATTTATTTAGAAGATATCCGCACCAATACCATAACAATTGTACAAAACTCCGCCGCACTCTCACAGGAAAATTCTGCAAGTATTGAGGAGGTTATGGCATCCATTGAAAACATTTACCAAGAACTCGGCGATATTTCACAGAAAACAAAGTTTTTAAGCGGTTTGTCACAGGAAATGTCTGAAAGTGTAGACGTGTTCCAATTAGAATAAATTTTGCCAGTTCCCCCTTCCAAAAATGCTCCTTTTTGGATAAATGCCAGCCTACAGCATCCCAAAAAGGAGCAAATCGTTAATCTTGTTCTAATAGTGCTTCTAATTCTTCTACCATTTCATTAATATTCTCTACTTGCTTCGACAGTGTAAGCACTTCTTCACTGTTGCTCTGCACCATAGCCGTAATATTTGTAAATCCTTCGTTCTCTGTGCGGATACGCTTTGCAATATCCTCGTTGATGTCCACGGTTCCTTGAATTACACGATTCTGTGTTCCGCGGATTGTATCCACTTCTTCGATTGCGTCTACGGAAGCTTTTAGCAGATCCATCATATTGCGGACAGCTTTTACGGTTTCAACAATTACCTTATTTTGGCTTAACAATTGCTGGGCTGTCTGGCTTACAATTTTAGAAACATCCTCTGTTCCAGACTGTACACGCCCCACAACATTATTAACATCCTGCAAAGAATCCTTAGTATTTGCTGCCAAATGTCCTACTTCCTGTGCAACAACAGCAAAACCGCGTCCAACTTCTCCTGCGCGTGCTGCCTCAATCGACGCATTCAGCGCAAGAAGATTAATCGACTCCGCAATCTCATTAATAATATCCAGTGTTCTGCCAATTTCACCGGACTCTGACAACAGCTTATCTGTCACTTCCATTGTCTTATTTGTCGAACTCTCTACTGCCTCACTCATCTGAATTAAGTGATTCAGCGCCTTTTCATTAGATGCGGAAATCTCCACCAATTCCTTAGAAATACGGTCAACCTCCTGCATTTTCAGTTCCATTGTCCGGCTGCTTTCTTCCAAATTCACTAAGTTCTCTTGGCTCTGCTCTGATTTATCCAACATTGTTGCATTGCTGTCTAACAGTGTTTCACTAATTGCTGCAAGTTCCTCTGTAGAAGCGCTCTCTGTCTGTGCTGTACCAACGAGCACTTGGCTTGCGCTGCCTAACTGCGTTGCAATTTCATTGACCTTCTGCAGCAGCATCTGCACCTTTTCGGTATTCCTCTCCAATTGCTCCTTCTTAGCATTAAGCAGATACCGATCCATAAAACCCATTAGCAAAATTACGCCTGCAAGGCTTAATGTAATGCAAATAATACGCAATACCCAGTCTGTAATCAGCATAGACTCTATGGGTCTTGACGCTGGGTTAAACACAAATAAAATTGCCAATGACAGCACTTCGCATCCGCTGCAAATCAGGATAAACTTCATATCCAGAAAAAATGACATTAATATTAGGAAATAAAAGGCAAACATCCATGATTCTTTTGACGGAAATATCCATGTAATCATATTAAGATTGATAATTAACAGGAGTAAGAGAAATATTTTAACTCCTCCCCCGTATGATTCTGGAAGCACATCATATTGCAGGCTTCTTTTGATTAAATAGGCTCCAATAATATCCTCCACAATCACCGCACCGATAAAAAATATAATTGTTCCCATTTTTACCGATGGATAAAAACCCAGCACCGTCATGCCGGGCAGAACCACGGCGGCGGCAGTCGCGCTCAGAAGCACAATTGCCAGCAGCAAAATCACAACCTTTTTCCTATACTCTTGTAAAACCTCATTTCCCATCTGTTATCTCCTCCATATTATAATTTGTACAATATGGCATTCATAGAATAGCCCGCCGCAACGGAACAGAATATTAGATACCCGTCTTCCTGCCCTAACGATTCCCAAACCTCGTTCAGTGCCATAATCGGACTGGAAACACCTGTATAACCATACTTATCTCCAACAAATATGTACTTGTCTTTGCCAACCCCCAGTTTCTCCAGCGTTAAAAGATTATCCGCATCCGAAAACTGTGAAAAGACAAAACGCTTTACTTCGTCCAGTGATACATGATGGTTTTCCAATACCCGCTTAATAATTTTGACCCAATTATCAGACAAGAAGCTAAAATCAAAAGGATTCCAAGCCATTCGGCGGTTTTCTTTTGGAACTTCATATAACAATTCTTTTGAATGGCTACATTCTGGTAATACTATTGTATCATGATAATGTGAATCTGTTAAGTACTCTGAGTCTAAAATTCCTCTTTTTTCCTCCTCAAGTACATTT
Organism: Lachnospiraceae bacterium; assembly: GCA_009774395.1. GTDB lineage: Bacteria > Bacillota > Clostridia > Lachnospirales > Lachnospiraceae > COE1. Next base: position 27,084 of record VSNQ01000015.1, on the reverse strand, counting down.
TCCATTATCAATGCAGCACCCGAATCCCCAAAACTGGGATATGATACGGAATCACGATATTTTACAACGGAACTAACGTGCATACTTCCAACCAGCAATGCCTTACGGATCGATGATCGCTGCTGCATATAGCCTGCCATCACATCCATTGCTACCAGCATTCCTGTACAATTGCAGTTCATATCATATACTCTATGCGCATTATCTGCTCCAAGCATATGATTTAATTTCAATGCATTGGTCGGCATATTATATTCCGGCGTATCGGTTGCAAAAACAATCATATCCAGTTCTTTTGCATCCATATTCAGTTTTTCCAGCGCATTTACTGCCGCTGCATATCCCATTGAAAGCGATGACTCGTCCCTATCTGCCAAAAACCGTTTCCTTCTATTTAAGTGTGTCATTAATCCCTTTACTTCCACGCCCAGCCGCCTGAAATATTCCTCGAAATATTCATTGCTGACTTCATTCTTGGGGAGATATATGCCTGTTCCTCTAATAACAATATTCTGCACCATCAGCAGCCTCCTTGGACTATAAACCTTTGTTCCAGTTCAACCTTACCGGACTGGAACAAACAATCTTAAATATTTCTAAAATTTTAACTGTTAAGCAGTATACATTGTGCAATAAATGCCAAAATTCCATTTTTCACGGTTTCCGGATCTTCAAATATTGCTGCATGTCCCTTATAAGGAATCATAAGCAGCTCGCTACCCGGAATCTTTTTCCATGTTTCAACCGCTGCCGTAGGTAAAACAATCTTGTCATCACTACCTTGTACCAAAAGTGTAGGAATCTGAATTTCGCCGCATTCTTCCAATCGGTTGTAGCGGTTTGATGCCATTAAATCTCCATATCCGATAATATCATCCACTTTTGTAGTTAAAAACATATTTTCGATTTTCTCTACATCTTGCTTTGGCGTATTGAGTCCGAAAAGGTTTCCTGTTATATCGGCTGTTCGAAACTGCTCTGGCGGCATTGCCTTAAGCGCATCCACAAGCGGTGTATGATTCTTTAAATCTGCGCCACTGCCCAAAAATACAATGCCTTTTAATGCAATCTTCTTGCGGAGTGCAACTTCACAGGTAATTGCCCCTCCCATGGAATATCCCAGTAAAATTACATTTTCAGAAGCAATTTTCTGTTGCTGCAACTGTGTTATGGTATATTCTACATCCTCTGCAAAGACATCCAGATTCTCCGGTTCCTCACCAGCAGATTTCCCATGCGCAGTTAAGTCAAATGCCATACAGTTATAATCCGGAAATGCTTTTGCAAGAACAAGCATTCCCTCCTTTGTCATTGTAGAACCATGCAGAAACACCAGCGTTATTTCGCTGGCCTTGTTCCCTACACACTCATACACCAACATATTTTTCCTCTCCATTTCTTTACCTCCGTTTCTCTTGTTTTTTGTGTATAGAATTGTTCTGCCAAAAAATGACAAAAAGTACTATGTTTTTCATTATACCACAGTATTACAATTATGCATAGAGAAAAAATATTTTTTTATTCCATTTATATGTTCGGAATATTATTTATAAATGCACGCAAAAAACGGCGCAACCTATAAGCTACACCGTTTTCTAAAACAAATTTTTTTATTCTGTTTATACCTGCAAACAATTAGATTTTCTAAGCCGCACAGCACATATTGTCCATTTATGCTTCTTCGCCTAAAATCTTCTCAATTGCCGCAAGCTTAATGCACAATACAAATACCTCGCAGGCTTTCGTAAGTTCATCTGGCGTTGGAAGCGTTGGCGCAATACGGATACTCGTATCTTTAGGGTCTTTCTTATAGGGATAAGTCGCCCCTGCGGGTGTCATAATAACGCCTGCTTCTTTACACAATGCAATTGTGCGCTTTGCGCAGCCCTCCAATGTATCAAATGCAATAAAATACCCACCAAGCGGCTTAATCCATGTACCAATCCCAAGACCGCCAATCTCCCTGTCAAGGCAATCAAGAACTGCCTCAAATTTCGGACGCAGTATCTCGGCGTGTTTTTTCATATGTTCGCGCATATTATCAGCATTCTTAAAAAACATAACATGGCGCATTTGATTTAACTTATCATGACCAATCGTCTGAATTGCCATCTGCTTCTTTGTTTCTGCAAGGTTTGCCGGTGATGCTACCAGCGCTGCCACACCAGAGCCTGGGAATGTCACTTTGGAGGTTGAGCAGATTTCATAATAAATATCAGGATTTCCTGCCTTTTCACACTCTGTTACAATATTTAAAATCTCCGTCTTATTCTCTGGATATAAGTCATGAATCGCATATGCATTATCCCAGAAAATTCGAAAATCTGGTGCTGCAGGCTTTAAGTTTGCGAAACGCCGTACTACTTTATCAGAATAGACAGCACCTGCCGGATTCGTATATTTCGGTACATTCCAAATACCTTTTACAGTAGGATCGTTGTTGACATATTTTTCTACCATATCCATATCAGGGCCATTTTCGTCCATTGGAATATTAATCATTTGAATGCCGAAACTCTCCGTAATTGCAAAGTGCCTGTCGTATCCCGGCACAGGACATAGGAACTTTACTTCATCGAGCTTGCACCAGGGTGTATTGCCAAAAATACCGTGTGTCATTGCTCTTGAAACTAAGTCGTACATAATATTGAGGCTGGAATTGCCGCAAACCAATATATGATCCACCGAACAATCCATCATTCCCGCAAAAAGTTCCCGCGCTTCCATAATTCCGTCCAAAACGCCGTAATTGCGGATATCCATACCATCAGCGCCCTCAAAGGCAACCTTGCTGGTAAGCAGGTCAAGCATCGGTGCGGATAAATCAAGCTGGTCTGCGCCAGGTCTGCCACGGGACATATCCAGTTTAATGCCTTGTTCTTTTAGCTTTTCATACTGCGCTTTTAATTCTACTTGCAATGCGCGCAATTCCTCTTTGCTCATTTCCTTGTACGCTTTCATTATAATACGCTCCTTTTTCTACAAATAATTTCCAGTCCGCCAAACGGTATTTTGAAATAATTCGTTAAAAATAATATTTTTTCCTACCATACTATATAACATTTCCCCGCTGTCTGTCAATAACTTGTATACATGTATATTTTATATTTATGAAATATTCTATTCTTTTGGTAATTATTCGCTGTTTTTTGTGCATTTTTACAAAAATAATCTGCTATATTCTAAATTTGTTTAAAATTCCCTATGTTCTACGATATGTTTCGATATAAAATATGATATCATTATTACAGCAATAATACAGACCGCAGGGATAGCAAAAAACGCGCCAATTCCACTTTCTGATAAATCATCCAATGTTTGAGCAATATTTGAAAGCATATCTGGTCCTATTCGATATAATATATATGCCAATATAAAAGTAACGCCAATCGTCACCATTATCACAAGGCGGCTTTTCTCTGCGCCATACTTTAACTGTATCGGCATTTCAATTGCCACCATAAAATATGCCACAAACAGCGTTGCAACGCTGCCAGCAAGATATCCTGCAAGTTCCAAATCCTCGGCGCGGATCACACATATAGTATAAGAAATAACATTCATTGCTGCCCAAGGTATTGTTATAACAAGAAATGCAAACAAATATTTTTCCCTGACATAATCTTTCCTTACAATCGGCATAGTAAACAGATATACTGCGCCATTATCTAACTCATCATAACTTAATGTTGTCAGCGTAAAAAACGCCAGCATCACAGTACAATATCCAATGGCAAAACTCGCCTGCTGTGTCATCGTAAAAAACAAGTAAAAAAGTATAACCATAACGCCAAACTGCCTTTGACTGCTTATTAATTTCCAATCTTTAATTAACAAGCCTTTTATTGAATTTTCCATATTTATTAACGATACTCCTTTCTCCATATCCAAGTCTTAACGTTCCTTAGTTTACATTATTTATTAATTAATTTCATCACTTGCGTACCATCATTGTTATTACGTCGTCAATACTGCCTTTTTCCAGTACAAGCGACGGATAATTTTCCATATAGAACTGCTTTTGGTTGGTTAGACAGCTATAACCAAATTGCTCCTTATGGCTTTTTATAATATATTTTTTGTCAAGGTGCTGATACTGCTCCTCTGTCACCTTGATCAGCCCATAATCGCCAAGAAGAACACCTGTTTCTTCATGCATTAGAATTTTACCCTGCTCAATGAAATATACATCATCACACAGCCCCTCCAAGTCACTGGAAATATGTGAACTAATAATAATACTGCGCTCACCGTTTTCCATATATTCACGTAACATATCTATTAATTCATCCCGTACTATCACATCCAGTCCGGCGGTTGGTTCATCCAGCACCAAAAGGTTTGCATTGTGCGAAATCGCTGCCAGTACTTGCAGCTTGCGCTTCATACCTGTCGAAAATTCCTTGATTTTCTTATTGAGCGGCAGTCCAAACCGATCGCACTGTTTTATAAACTCCTCTGGTGAAAAAGAATGATAAAATTTTTTTAAAACAGATAGCAGATCTTTAATCGTCAAATAATTGCTGAAACCAGAATCGGCAAGTACCACGCCCATCCGTTCCCTGTCCTGCGCCGTTAAATCCTTGGCATCTTTTCCAAATATATGCGCGCTTCCGTCGTCAATACGAATTAACCCCAGCATCGCCTTAAATGTCGTACTTTTGCCTGCTCCATTCCTGCCAATTAGACCTGTTACCTGTCCTTTCGGTACTATAATAGAACACTCAAGGCAAAAATTATCATACTGCTTCTTTATATTTTCTAATTGAACCATTGATGATACACGCTCCCTTCTTCACTCCATAAATCCATCACTACGGTTCTTCCATAATAATCGCAAACAATTCTGTTATCTCCTCGTTTGTCATACCACAGGCTCTTGCCTTCTTAATCGCCTGTTCCAAGTCCTCCTCAATTTCTTTCCTTTTTTCCTCCATTTTCTGCGCCTGATTAATGGATGCCACAAAGCTTCCTTTCCCATGCACGGTAACGATAAAACCTTCTAATTCAAGAGAATCGTAAGCTTTCTTGACCGTAAGCGCACTTACTTTTAATTCTTTCGCCAGCGAACGTACTGAGGGAAGCATCGATTCTTCCTTAATCTCGCCATGCATAATCTTATCCTTAATCTGACTGACAATCTGGTCGTAGATTGGCTGCATGGAGGAATGATTGATTATCAGTGACATTTTTGTATTCCTTTCCTACATAATATTGTGCTTGCAAACACAATCAAATTGTGCTGGGAAAAGCCATCTTCCCTACTCCTTGCGCGACTTGTGCGCCGCACTAGCGGCATATCTCATCTATATGGGTCTGTGCATAAACATTGTTTATAAACAAATACGAAAGCGTCCTTTCGTTAATAAACAGTATAAAACAGTTGATAGCTGTTGTCAACTGTTTTCTACTGTTTATTTTTAACAATTTTATTGCGCCTTTGCATGAGGCTGTAAAAAAGGGCTGTCGCATTAAGGAAAACCGATACAAGATATTATAACACTGCATTGTGTTTTATATGATATCTTGCATAATCAAAGCTTATTGCGATAGCCCCTTTATTCTATATTACTCCAATAATGATTATACTCACGAGCGATTAGATTTTCCTCTCTGCACAGCACGTATTCTATACGCAGTCTCTCTAAGAGTATTACTTTCGCATTTAATCCATTTTAGAAATATAGACGATTTCTCGAAATTTCTCTTTACTTTGCAGCGCTTCCTCTAACAGTCCCAACCGTTGCAGAGATACATAAACTGCGGCGGCTTCTGCTTGGCAGTTTATGGATTTTTGTGGATTAAACTCAATATCCGTAAAAGCATCATATTCTAGTATCTGCGCTGCAAGCGCTTTCGACTGTGCCAAGGCATTCATATATATCCAATTATAAAATAATGTTTTCGGCTCTGTTGCAAACCTTTCTCCATTATATTCAAACGCAACAATTCCGCCGCTCGTGCGCAGGCGTTCGTCCTTTTTGGCGGCTCTTGGCGATGCTTCCAACAAATCACGGTAAGGGCCGCCGTTCTCAAAGACTTTACCTGCTTGAAAAGCTGATTCCACCGTGTATTCTTTCCCTTCCGCTGTATGAAGCATTAAGTGAAATGCACTTAAACTTACTCCCAATTCCTCCTCCGATCTGCTGGAAATCTCCAATACCTTTCTATTGGGATTCCCTTCCAAAAATGCTTGATGCAGACTGCGGATACTTCTTTTTTTCTGTTGGTCAGAAAATCCGCTGAAAAATGCAAATGCAGTATCCTTCCGCAAACACAGCATATGACAATCTGCATTTATCTGGTGTCTATTTTGTATTGCTTCAAAAACAGGTCTAACTGCCACTTTTATATTCTCCCACTATCGTCTACGTCGTCGACACCAATCCCTTTAAATCCAATCCTGCAAATAGATTTCCGATGGTAAATCCGCTGCTGCTTTCCTCGCCGGAAATTGCATTCTGGTAATAGGGATTTAGTTTGAGTTCTGGTTCTGTCTGCATTTTTGCAAATAGAAGCGCAGTATTGTAGGCATCTACCAACCCATCATGCGCACCATCTTCGTAGATTATATTCGCAGCAATCAATGCCTCTGCTAAGTTATAGCATTTTGAATTTTTCATTTTCTCGCTAAATATTTTCTGGCAGTCAATCCAATTATCCAGAATGGCATCAAAGCCATCAATATGAATATTTTTCGCCTCAATTTCATGGCGGATTTGCATTTCATCATTTTCACTCCAAGAAACAAGCTTTACCTCCTTTGGAAGCCAGTCCACAAACCGTTGCAACGCTTCTTTCATTAACGGAGCATCCTTAACATCATTTCTATGGATTCCTGTAAGATTGCTGATAAAGTTATCTATATATCCATACTGCGGTGATACATATGTAACAAATTTTTCCTTGATTTCATAGGAATCATCTAATAAAACTGCCCCGATTTGAATGGTTTCATGTGAATATGGATATTTGCCCTTCTTGGATTCGTTTGGAACCTTACACATTTCCAGGTCAACAACTGCATATTGACTCATAATAAACACCCCTTTCCGCAATGCCGCAGCGGGCATTGTCCTTCGTATATCAAAAATATAGCCGCCATCATTCTTAATTTTTACATACATTTACTCTACCACACATATACATATGTTTCAAGTTATGTTATCAAATAAATTAATACTATATTATTTTGTTAATAAGGAACTGTTCAGAAATTACTTGTCTAAATGTCCATCTGCGGCAATATACCCTTGTCCGGGTATAAAACGTATCTGGTTGAACGTATCAAAATCCTCTCTTTTGCAAGATTTTAATTTCAATTCAAAATTTCAATTCAAATCCTTCAAAACTCTTTGGAAATTTCAAAATGTTTTCTTTCAGCTTTACATTCTGCTTCGTCAGAATAAGGAGGGTTCTGCCGTCCTTCTTTTTATATTTTGGGAGTTTTGGCATTCCTGTATATTTCTCTTTGTTTTTTACTTATTCCTTGGAGTGCTATCATAGAATTTCTCAAAATATCACTCCAAACAAAAAATCTTTAAAAATTTTATATGTCACTGAAACTATTTTATTGGGTGCAATGTCTAATAATACAGAAGGGCAAACAAATTGCTACTATTCACAATTTCCAGCTACTCATAGCAACAGCATTTGCGCATTCCAAGCTGCCTGCTGCAAGGCACAAGTGCTTGCGTAATCTACTGTACTGGGTTGTAAATGCGCATTTCGACTGTGAATCGTAACAACAAATTCCATAAGATGCATCCTACGATTTTTTGTACCTGACTACACCAAGGAGGTGAATACTTTGCACTTTTTTTTCGAGAAAAAAGAAAAAACAAATCAAAACTTAATCGAACAGATTATTTTAGAACGGTATCATCAATATTATCGCCTAGCGCTTCGCTATACACACCACGAAGCGGATGCCTGCGATATTGTACAAAACGGCGCGTATAAAGCATTGCGCAACTGCCACACGCTGAAAAATCCAGCACTTGCGGAAACGTGGGTTTACCGCATTATGCTCAACGAATGCTTTCGTTATTTAAAACAACCGCAGTTTCTTTCCTACGAGTCCATGCAGGAGGAAAGTGGAATGGAACCAGGCGTTACAGAAGATTCCTATGAAAATATTGACTTGCAGCGGGCGCTGGATACCCTTCCCGCCAAAGATAAAGCGATTGTTATTTTAAAGTTCTTCGAGGATAAAAAACTGGAAGAAATCGCAGAAATTCTTGAAGAAAATATTAACACTGTAAAAAGCAGGCTATACCGCAGCATTAAGAAACTCCACAGCGCACTTTCTGCAGACAGCAACCAAAACCTATGTAGTGGGAATGCCTTCCCTTATGGCAAGAATGGAGGAGGAATATGAAAAATTACAGTCCAAAAACGGTTCAGCAATCTGTAAACAAGCAAAATAGAAATAGCCAAACTGCAAGCAAACCAATTACAGACAACCAAAATCCAGACACGCAACCTGCCAATGAGCAGATTTCACAAGAACAGACTGCTCTAGTAGAGCAGTATTTGCAGCCGCTCAAACATAAGTATCTTGCACAGCAAATGTCAGATGAACATTTACAGCAATTAATTCAAAAAATGGAGGAAGCAAAAAATATGGAAATGCATCAACAAAATCATACAGGAATATGGAAAATTACAGCTGCGGCAGCCGTTCTAATCGGTGCTTTTATTCTACTGCCCAATACCTCAGCAGCAATGGCAAACGCAATGGAACAAATACCCCTTATCGGACAGCTTGTTAAAGTCGTAACGTTCCGCGATTATCAATATGAAAGCGATCGAAATATGGCAGATATTGAAATCCCCGAAATCCAGCCTGCTGACAACAATTCCACTAACAATTTGGATAATCATGCCGACAGCAATACCGTATCTGACAATACAAATAACAGCACACAGGGGAATATAAACAGCAACGTGCAAGAAAACCTTAACCGCACCACCGCTGAAATAAACGCGGAAATCAAGGAAGTTACAGATAAATTAATCGCAGAATTTGAAGCAAATTTAAAGGCAGAGGGCGGTTATCAAGATGTTGTTGTCAAAAGTGAAGTCCTTACTACAACGCCAGAATACTTTACGCTAAAACTTATCTGCTATCAAGGAGCCGGAAGCGGATATCAGTGGAACTACTTTTACACAATTGACCTAAATACTGGTGAGCGCTTACAATTAAAAGATATTTTTGCGGATGGAGCCGACTTTATTACACCCATTAGCGACAATATAAAGCAGCAAATGCAGGAACAAATGGACGCTGATGAAAATGTTTATTATTGGCTGAATGATGAAATAGAAGAATGGAATTTTAAAGCAATTACGGAGGAAACCTCTTTTTACTTAAATGAAAAAGGGAATGTTGTGATTGGTTTTAATGAAGGTGATGTTGCACCGATGTATATGGGAACGGTTGAATTTGAAATTCCGGCGGAAGTAATTGCTGATATCAGGAAATAATCACCTTGACAAAAACTTGTTTTCAATACCAGAATATGCTATACTTTCCATAGACGGCAATATTTCCCATATTGCAGGACGAATATATATTATTGATTCATGCATAAGGTAAGAAAAGGAGGTCTTCCAAATGATGATTGGTGCTGCTTCGGGATTTTATCCCAATTATAGCGATTATAGGACTCCATTCAGCCCACAATCAAGGATGAGTGCGGGGCAAATCGCTCCCCTGTCAGGAGGCGAACAAACAACAATCAACCCATTAACCGGCGAAGAAGAAAAGAGTGCAAATCCTGACGAAATAAAAAAAGCCGGACGACGCTCCTCTCCCGAGGAATGTCAAACCTGCAAGGAACGCAAATATCAGGACGGTTCTGACGAAGGAAATGTTTCTTTCAAAAACGCATCCCATATTTCACCGGAATCGGCTGGAGCAAAAGTTCGTGCGCACGAAGGAGAACACGTATCCAATGCTTACAAAAAAGCGGCGCAGAACAACGGCAAAGTACTAAACGCTTCCGTATCCATACATACTTCCATCTGCTCAGAATGCGGACGCACGTATGTATCCGGCGGCGAAACCAATACCACAATTAAATATACCAATGAGGATAATCCCTATACCAAGAATAAAAAAGCGCTTGACGCTATGCAGTATGTCGGAGCGAATATTGATTATGCGGCATAATAAATACTTCTTTATTATCGCTGCCTACGTTGAGATAAGGAATTGTTAAGAACTTGTTTGTACTCACGAGCGCTATACTCACGAGCAGTAAATTTCACCATATCACTCAAGTGAATTACGCTCGTGAGTCGGCGTTATTGGCAAATTTAAGTGCTCGCCAGTATAAATTATACACTGTCAAAAAGATATTTACGCTCGTGAGTCGGCAATACTGGCAATTATAGGTGTTTGCCAGTATATATTGCTATTTTCTTTTTTTTAAAATCAAGCTCTTGTTTTGCAGCTTATCCAGTAAAAGAACTGTTCTGCTTTCTATAAGTATCGTTGTCCTTTTGGCTTAATTCACTTTCTACTTGTGCTAATTTTCTCTCTAGTTCTTGGATTTTTTGTTCATCCCCAGAAGCTGACATGATTTCCTGCTCCAATTGTTTCTTTTTCTCTTTCAATTTCTCAATCTCTCTGTCGACCTTATCCGTATTCCCAACACATTTCTCCTCCGAATTTTGAGGATTTTCTTCCTGTACTTTAGACTGTTTATTTTCTTTTCCGTTCTCAGATTCCTCTATATCCCGCGCTTTCTTCGGATCGTCAAAAACAATCTTGCGGTTTCCGTTTTCGTCCCGTTCTAGCCGATACAGACCGCTTGGTTTTTCACCTGACTTTTCACTGCTGATATATTCATCCTGCGGCGCAGATGCCTTATCTGATTCCTTTTCCTCTGCTTTCTTTGTTTTGTCAATCTGCTGCTCCTCTTTCAACCTTTCTGCATAGTCAGTTTTGACATGATTGTAATTTCCATTAATTTCCATAGACATAGGTTTTACCTCCTTAAATTTTGTTATCAGGCAGTTTTATTATTACAGTGAAGCCAAGCCATCACAAACGTTTTGGACAGGCTCTTGAATTAGAACAATGCTGTATTTATTCTGCCTTGCATTATCTTTTTCGACTAAGGAATCCAACAAATAAAGTACTTTGTTGTGAGATGCATTCTAAATGCTGTGGAATGTAAATGTAAAACCTCAAAAATATAAAACATCGGGATAAAATGAAAATCCAAATAAGAAAAATAAAGCGCAGGAAAGCGAATATCCAAGTTTTCAAGTGACAGTTGAAGGTTTAGAAGGATGGAATATTCATAGCCTGCGGTTTATTTTTTATGCTATACTTTATGACAAAAAGATTTGCTGTACAGTTCCTCATCTACCCATGCTGATATCTCCTAATACCGCCGACAACAGTCTGCACTAATTAGACAGCTATACCGCCATCCATAAGCTGCTTACACTAATTAGACAGCTATACCGCCATCCATAAGCTGCTTACACTAATTAGACAGCTATGCCGCCATAAGCTGCTTATGCTGATATTTCCCGATACCGTTCGCTGTTTACCACTTTCATCATAAGTTCATAAGGTGTTGCTCCGATATTTTCCATAACATCCCGAAAAATATTTGTCGAGTATCCAGATACCAAAGAAACACTGTTGTCATTTCTTGTTACATGGAATGTTGCATTGGCGGCGTTTCCATTCCAAAATACAACCTCTGGAATGGAGTAGCCTGCCGCTTAGTATCTGTGTTTCATTTCCTCATAAAACGTAATACGCTGCCCCTGTTTTTTCTTAACAATTTCATTAGAAACCGCAGGAAAGCGGATACCCTTTTAACAATTTCCAAGTTGTATTTAGAAGGATGGATACCCATAGCCTGCGGCTTATACCGGAAAGCGGGTTTTCTTTTTGCAGCGCCTCTGCCACTGGGCCACGTTTGGCGAACCAAACGGTCGGAATCGAACCGACGACTCTCTGCCCTGATCATGGATAGAAGGAGGAAAACCCATAGCCGGATATTTTTAAAAATTTTATAAATATTCCGCCATTATGACATCTGTGTCATAAGGTGTAATACCGTCTTCTTCGTCAAAAACGATATCTGCCTGCGCTTTATCATAGCACTGGATGCCCCTGGCACAGATATGCAGATAAATCAATTGATATAGATTGGTTTTATGCATATTCACCATTGCATAGCTGGCAAGTTCTACACCAGCTAAATTGGATTCCACATTGTTGCCGCCATAATGTGAATGCACTGTGCCAAGGTTTACGTCGCACCAAATTATCTGGCGTGTTAAGCAGTCAAAAATCACGGGAACACAAATACAGCTCTGCGCAGTCAGGTCAATTTTCTGCTTAACAAGCGCTGGCTCATAGATCTCACCGCTGTTCACGTCACGCCGTTCCATAAATCCAAAAGCAGCGTGCCCAAGTTCAGAAAACTTCTGGCGGGTATAAGAATATACTTGATAAATAATATATCTGCCGCCGTATTTTATTACACTGTTGATATCCGTATCCAGAAACTCACTGACACCTTCCGCCTGATACGGGCCACCGTCCACAATATCTCCCGAATGACATGCTTTATATTTTTCAGAACGCAGATTCGTATAGGAAACGTGTTCTAAATAATGAAAGTTTTCATCAAGGATCAATGCCGACAAATCAAGGTCAACCCGTGCGTCGTTTTCAGTATTCGTCCACCATACAAAGCCGCGGATTGCCCGTGCGCCTCCCTTTATCGGAATCCGCGAACCGCGAACTAATGTATGCGCCGCTTTTGACGCAGAACGCTGATTAAACGGAACAATATAGTTTTTCATTTTCTCCGACAAATAAACTTTTCCCATTGCTTCCTTTTGGGCAAATTGCTGTATCAGAGCACGCTCACAAATCGCAATAACACGTTCGCAAAGCTCCTCATCTATATTGGGAAGCGGTTCGATAATCCGCCCGTCTGCCATATTTCCCTTTGGAAAATAATAGCGCATTGCACCGCCGTTGCGATAGCGGAAATGCTCCCGCACTTGCAGCAGCACTGGAACGGATACCTCTGCCGCCACATCTTCCCAAGCCGAAAGTACCTGCTTATGACTCTGGGGCAATTCGTCCAACCGCAGCAAATGATCCAGCCGCCTTGCCAACTCACCGGGACGGCTTCTTAACAGTTTTAACGCACTTGTCACATCCTTTGCTTTGATTGCATCAGCAACACTCCCCGCAAATGTGACAATCCTTTCTCCATTGCGCAATTTCGCAAATACCCACTTTACACGGTCATACTTACCGTCTGGATATTCTCCGGGATGCAGCCGCTCGCCAAGGCGCTTAAAGATTTCCGCCCTGGCAGCCATTCCCTCCTCTAACCCTGACGCATCGTTTAACAGTCCCATCAGCAGCCTGCGCACGGGTCTGGAAAAGCTGATAAATCTTGGCGGCTCTGCCAAACTGACATCACTGTCAGAAAGTGCCGCTGCCAAACGCAGCACATCCGTTGGCGTCTTAAAATAGGGTTTCAATGCTTCCGTCAACGTTTCCGTTCTCGCAAGCGGATATTTTTCTATGTAACATTTGCCCATCCATGCTGCGTTTTCCTTAATCGGAATACTTTCCGGAATATACATACAAATTCTGCCCAAATTTGCAAAGCACCATGCAATATCTTCTTTATCCTGTAGCGACAAAGAACTTTTAGCAGACAATAAATTTTGAAATAAATCTATTGCTTCCTCCCTGCTGCCCAGCGTTAAAACCTGACAAGCAGCAATATCCGTTAACACTTTCCGCTCCGCTTTGAACGAAGCTGGCATCATTGTTCCATTGCTCCAATAATGCACCAACGCATTGAGATACAGCCTGCCCGCTGGCGCCGCCATAACCTCCATAGGAAAATTTCGATACATTGGGCGGTACTTGTGATCAGCGCCTTTGCTCTTTTTCAAAAGTTCAACCAATTCCCAACATAACCGTCCAAGCTGATCCGTGGAATAGCGTAAAAGTTCCTCATAGAGTTCTCGCGAAAATGTATAGCCAAGCGGTTCAATATTTTTCATTAATGTTGCCACAGAAAGGTCATTGAGTGCGTTCCTTTGCGTCATGTCTTCTTTTTCTTCCATAATCCATATTTTATTTTTTCTCAATAACATCTCACATACCATGACCATGCTCCTATCGTTGTACTCGTACCTCGTTTTCACTTAGCTAAGCGCCGGCCCCGTTCTCAAGACCCTCACTAAATTCTATGCGAAACTGCAATACTACAATATTTTTTCTATCTCTCTAGCTGTTGATATTATCCTACCAGATTTTAGGAAGCAAATCATTTAAAAAAAGTTGCGAAGTGAAAGTTGGCATTTTTACAGTTGTTTCATATTAAATTATTTCAAGTAACAGAGAAGACTTTGTTATAGTAGTAGAAGGACAGTTGTAATAAGATATACTCACGAGCAATAAATTTCACCATATTATTTCGGATAGTTATGCTCGTGAGTCAGCGTAATGGGCAAATCTAAGGAACTGTCAAGAAATAACTCTTAAATAGTGTGCAGGATTTTTCTTCGAGAGTGCTGCTCAAAAATCAGGCGCATAGCGGGCTATATAACTGATTTTTGAGTAGTGCTATCGGAGAAAAAGACAAGCAATATTAAAAGTTATTTTTGGACAGTTCCTAAGCGTTCGCTAGTATCATAGAATTAAAATATGCATATATTCCTGGGCTGCTTCACGATGTCAGAAGATGTGTAGGAATTGTCAATGTTCCTCGACACGCGTATGCGAGTTAACATTAATCAACAGCACACTTAACATAAAAATCCCATTCTGCGCCTGAATACTTATTGCACCCTGATATTTTTCCGCAACTGCCTTTACATTGGACAGCCCTATCCCTTTTTGGAAATGTCCATTACCCTGAAAACTGTTCTCTATTTCCAGCATAATAAACGCTCCCTGTATATTTCCTGTCACATGGATAAAGCGATCCGCCTCGTGCTCCATTTCCTTGCAAGCGCGGATAGCATTATCCAATGCATTCGATAAAATAATGCAGAAATCAATATCCCGCACTGCACAAGGAACCGGCAGAAGCAACGCGCATTCTACTTGAATCCCCAGTTCTTCGGCTATCCCCAGCTTATTTCCTATTAAAATATCCACCACTGGGTTATTGGTACTGTATGCTGCGTATAGTTCCCGGGTAATATCTTCCATACCACCGATATAGTCCAGCGCCTGATCCATTCTATTATTTTGCAAAAGCGCTTTTAGCATAATAATGTGATTTTTGATATCATGCCGGAACGAACGCGTTTTTTCATAATGTGTTTTTGCCTCCTCGACATATTGGATTAATGAGTGTTCCTCCTGTTCCAGCAAAGACAGTTCCGTACTTAAATGAAAATTTTCCAGCAGCTTTTTATAGGCAAACATTACACAAAACAAACTTGCCAGCCCCAATAATTGGATAAGCAGCATTTGATAATGATTTACATTTCTTCCATTTTCACCACTCCATATTTCATTTGCTACAACCGTACTACTGCCATAAACAGCAGAATTAATAGATTCATCCATTAGAAATATCATCAACATTGGAATAAACAGCATTAATGCATATTGATTCTTCACTATTTCATCACATAGGAAATAACGATGTATTATGCGATAACAAAAAACTGCAGCAGCCAGCGCCACAACACCAAATGCCAAACCAACGCAACTAACAATACCACCGTCAATAGGAATCAGCCACAAAAGTCCAATGCTCAATACGGAATTAAAAATTCCGAAACAAAGCTGCATAATTTCTACTGTAACAACAGCATACAAGGCAGACTGCACTCCCCCTGCACAATAGACAAAAACACCTCCTACTGTAAGCAGTATGGCATATATCAAAAGCTGTGCAAAGTTTCCAAAACGCACAGTTATCAGCACTGTCAAGCCAAGTGCAGCAAATACAAAATAGTCTGTTCTTTTTGTTTTCTTTTCCAGGAAACGCACATAATAATGAAAGCCTGTCAGCATTTCTAAAATACCCATAATATAAGAGTAAAAAATATCCCCATTTTCTATTAACATTTATCTATTACCTGCTTTGCATAGGTGTTGTCAATTTTTATCCTATCAGACATTCTTTCCCCCGAAATGCAAATCCATATTTGCGAATCTGCTCTGGTGCATAACCACACGATATGAGCTCTGTTTCATACTGCTTTTCCTCAATCTGGGCACGGGCATTTGCCAGAGTATCTTCAAGTGTTTTCTCGTCCTCATCGGGATCTAATACTTTAAACGCAAAGATAAAAGCCTTTTTGGTTTTATCGATCGGCTCTATCATCACATCATAACGTCCAAAACCACTCTCTCTGTTAGAGCGTACTTTGTAAGCATCCGAAAGATTTACTACCATGCCAAGCACAAACACCGAATATAAATCCATCATACCATCTTTTTACTTTTTGTTTCTGTTCCCCTAATCCCGCATCTTCAAGCGCCATAAAAACTTCGTCTTCTGTAAATCCAAAAGATGTCATATATTTATCAGAAGTTGTCGTAATAACATCAAGGTTATTCAAACCAGTGAAAATACTTTCTTTTGCAACCCTTGTTATACCTGTGATTAATCCGCGCTCAAGGTATTCGTTTGTCTTGAATGTGGAGTTGAACAGACCGCTAAAAAATCTGACGATTTCCTCCCAGTACCCCAAAATCCATGCGTCCTGCATCGGCGTGTCATATTCATCCAAGATAATAATTACCTTTTGACCATAATAGCGCTGCATAAAACCTGCCATTGAACGTATTGCGCCAGCCGCTAATTCGCTGCGCATTCCAAGCTCTATTTCCTGATAATATTTCTGCTCTCTTTCATTTAGCAGATTACCCTCTAACAAATAGTCATTTTTATTATATAAATCTGTAATTACTTCTGTTATCTTAAACAGCATCTCTTTATATGTTGTCGCTTTCACATTGGCAAAACTTAAAAAAATTACTGGAAAAGTCCCCTGCAATCTTCGGTACCTATATTCCCCATCCAGAGATTTTTCCTCCCATATAGACAAGCCTTCAAACAATTCACTCCTTCCTGCATATTTATTAGAGAAAAAACATTCCCTGATAAAATCAGTTTTATCAATATAAAATATATGTTCCGTTCTCACTTCCTCAAAATTCTGATATCCAAGTCCTGCCTTATTTTCATTCATATGATCTTCTCCTTTAATTGTAATTCCTTACTATCTAGTATAATCCGCGCTAAATAACCTTATGTTTCGCTTGCCTATTTTCCTGATAGCACTACTCCACAAGCCTCAGTGTAGCCACCGCTACGCCTTCGTTTGTGAAGCAGCACTCTCAGAAAAATATTCTGCGCCAAACATTAAGGTATTTAGCGTGGATTATACTAGTATATACGATACCAGCTTTTTTCACAATATATACTGCTTAACCGTTAAAGTTTCTGAATAACCTGACTACATAACGCCAGCCATATACGTTTAACCAGTGCCGTACGGTAAATTCTGATGTTATGTAGTATACCTAATCCAATCTTCCACAAATGATTATTTTGCAAGAATTGGCATCGTTATCCTTTATAAGAGATTACTAGCCCTCACTGTTGTGAATTAATATACTGCATTATCCCCATATGAATAGCCCATGCTATTTTTTCCTGATAATCCTCCTGCACAAGAAGTTCTGCTTCGGTAGGATTGCTCATAAAGGCACACTCCACAATCATAATCGGTACCGATGTTTTCTTTAATAGATAATAACTGCTATTGTCTTTTGCTACACGCTCCTTATCTGGTTTTAGAGATTGAATCAATTGTTTCTGCATAATTTCTGCTGCTTCTTTGCTTTTGACAGAATCCTTGTAATAGAACACTTGTACTCCACTAACAGATGCATCAGGATAACTATTTTGATGAATGCTAACCGCAAGAATAGGCTCCGCTTCCTCAATAATTGAAAGCCTGTTCTTCATATCGTGTACTTTTTTGTTGGAATCACCTTCCTTGTACAGACCTTTATCTTCGGTTCTTGTCATTACTACATTAACACCTTGCTGCTTTAGGTTCTTTTCCAATTTTAGTGCAACAGCCAGATTGATATCCTTTTCCAAAGCGCCATTTACGCCTACTTTGCCGGGATCGCTTCCTCCATGTCCAGCATCAATCACAATTGTAATCGGCTTTTTGCCACCATTTTTCACATTTCCTTCCAAAGCACTGGCATACTGTACCGATTCACGCGCTAATACCAGCATTGCCAATACCAGCAGCACCGCTAATATTTTTGTTGTATTCCTGCTCTGATTTTCACTCATAATTCTATACCCTGCAAAAATCCTTTGTCACTAATATATGATTTTGTTAAGCAGGCAATGCAAAAAAATATTTTATTGCAATTCAGGATTACTGCTTTGCAAAGCATCAAGGCATGCAGTTTCTTTATCGTCCCATTACTTTTCCAATTCCACAATTTAGCAAAAACACGACAATATCCGCTGCGACTATCGTAGAGCCAACTGGTGTGGAAAACAGTATTGACAGCAAAATTCCTGCTAACGAGCAGCACACGGAAATCATAGCAGAATAAATCACGACACCTTTAAAATGATTGACAACACGCATTGCGGAAAGCGCAGGAAAGATTACAAGCGCGGAAATCAAAAGCGAACCGACTAAATTCATAGCAAGCACAATAATTACTGCTGTAATAACAGCAATCAGCATATTATAGACATTCGCTTTGATTCCAGCTACTTGCGAGAAATCCTCGTCAAACGTAACAGCAAATATTCGATTATAAAACAAAATAAACAACACCACCACAATAACAGACATTACCACACACAGCCCCACTTCAGCCCTTGTCAATGTTAATATTGACGTGGAACCAAAAAGTGTACTGCATACATCCCCTGAAATATTTGCGGATACAGAAAATAAATTTAAAATTAGATACCCCACGGCAAGAGAACCCACCGACAGCATAGCAATTGCCGCATCCCCTTGAATCTTTGTTTTTTTGCCAGTGCGCAGCAGCAGAACTGCCGCAATGATTGTCACTGGCATTACTACCAATGTACTGTTTGCAATATCCAGAAGGGATGCCACCGCCAAAGCACCGAATGCCACATGAGAAAGCCCGTCCCCGATATAGGAAAAGCGTTTCAGCACCAGCGTAACGCCTAAAAGTGATGAACATAACGCAATTAAGGTTCCTGTAATTAAAGCATACCGCACAAACGGATACGAGAGATAAAATTGAATCGTTTCTAAAATGTTTCCTGTACCCATTACTTTATTCCACCTCCAAGTTCTTTCCAAAAATCGCTCTGCTGGTATTGCTTTGTCGTTCCAATAAAAGACTTTTCTTTCTCAATATGTAGAATATGACTTGCATATCGCAGCGCTGCATGAATATCATGTGACACCATAATAATGGTAAGTCCTTCCTGATTGAGTTTCTGAATTAACTGATAAAATTCCACTGTCACTTTGGGGTCTAGTCCTGTAACCGGCTCATCCAGCACCAAAAGGCTTGCCGACGCACAAAGGGCACGCGCCAAAAGTACCCGCTGCTGCTGACCGCCGGAAAGATTGCGATAACATTCTTTTTTTAAATCCCATATATCCATGCGGCGCATATTTTTCTCGGCAAGACGCTTTTGCTCTTTTCCATAAAAAGGACGTCTGGCACACTGCGAAAGCGTTCCTGACAACACGATTTCCCATACGGATGCCGGAAAATCTTTTTGTACAAACGTTTGCTGCGGAAGATAGCCAATTCCATGTGCTTTCAGTCCATCGCCGATTACAATATTTCCGCCCATTAAAGGCGTCAGCCCCAGCAATGTTTTCATTAATGTACTTTTCCCCGCACCATTTTCGCCTACAATACACAGATAGTCGCCTTGATTTACCGAAAAACGGATATGCTCCGCAACCACTGTTCCCTCATACCCAAGCACAAGGTCTTCGCAATTAATATATGCCATCTCAAGTCACTCCCCTTTTCCACAGAGCATTGCTACGCACAGCATTTATCCCGTTAAACCATACCAAACGGAATCCAGCTTCCTACAAACACGCCGCGTTTAACGAATATCCAACTATTGCCTATACTAGTCCGACTTGCAGCATCCTACGATTCGCCACCGCATTTCGCTGTAATTATACTAGTACATAAATTTGCCAATAATACCGACCCACGAGGGGCTGTCACATTAAGGGAATCAGATACAAGATATTGTAATGTTGTATTGTATTTTGCACTATATCTTGTATGGTCAAAGCTTATTGCGACAACCCCACATAACAGTTTTGCAGCACCTGCAAATTTTCTTTCATAATAGAAAGATAGGTTACACCATCCGCAATCTCTTGCTTTGTAACGGACTGCATAGAATTTAAAACGGCAATCTGTTGGTCTTTACTTTTCGTATTTTCAATAACAACTTGTGCAAGCCGCTTGTCGGATCCGTCTATTACAAAAACTGTGTCAAGTCCTAATTCCTCTAGCTTTTTCACTAAAAATACCACAGTCTGAAAACTAGCTTCCGTTTCTGCGCTACACCCGTCAAATGCCGCAAAACACTGCAATCCATAGTCTTCCGCCAGATAGCGGAACGGATACCTGTCCGCAAATAACAGCGTACAAGCCATAGAATCTGTAGGTAACGTTGTTTCTTCACTTGAAAGCAATGACGTTTCTTGTTCTAAATCCGATGTCGCAAATAAACTGCTATAGGCATTGTCAAGTGTTTGCAGCTCTGTTAAATATGCATTACAATTTGCTCGATACAGTGGTGCATTTTCTGTGTCTAGCTGTTCCAATTCCGTGCAAATTTCTGCTACAAGACATTCTGTATTGCGCAAGGAAAGCCAAACGTGCTCATCATAACCATGCCCCTCTGCACCTTCGTTATGATGATGCTCGGATTCCTGATGCGAATGTCCCTGTACCCCTTCCATATGCTCCTCCTCTTTCAAGGAATCTTCGATTCTTTCCATCATATTGAAAATATGCATATCTGTATTTACCGACTCTCGCAACGCATCCTGCACCCATAAATCGGACTCGCCACCGACATAAATCAGCAAATCGCAGTCCGAAACTTGCGCAATATCCATAGCAGATGGCTGGAAATTATGCAGATCGCCGCCTTCCGTTAATAAGACCAATTCCAAATATTCCTCCGCACCGGCTGTCAGCGCGCGCACCCAGTCATATTGCGGAAATGTTGTACATACGATATGAAGCTTCCCGTCATCTGCAAATACGCTCGTTCGATTTCTATCGCCGCAGCCTGCAAGCAGCACAACGCTGATTGCTACAATACATATGATAATTTGAGCAGGCTGAAATACATCTATATTTGCAACTAATTTACTTTTATGTTTATATCGCTTAAATATCAAGTTTTTCCTCCCATGCAGCGCAGGCTATATAGTAGTCTTGTATTCGTTCGTATAGAGTCAAGAAATACCTATCAGCTCTATATAACTGCGTAGAATTCCCACTCACTTTTGCAAATGGTTTGCATTTTGTAATTATAAACATACTTTCTTTAATTGTCAAGGAGTTTTTATTCTTGGGATTGAGAACAGATGGAAATACTTAGCTTCAATTAGGCTTTTGGATGATTTATAAGAGTAAATACTTCGCAGCTCTGCTACGAGGAAATTAATTAGCCGAAGTAATAGCCTAACAGCTATTATTTACCAGCCCCATTCCTATTACCCCACGTTCCAACAAGCTTTCCGCTAATTCTTCGCATATCTTTATTTCATTGCGTTCCTGCCGTTTTATATAATATAAAGCTTCTGTATCATTATTAGATTCTTCTGCCAAAATTGGACAATAGTAGGATATGCTTTTCCCTTTTTCTGATTCAAATAATACCAGAAAGAAGAACGGCATCTGTTTATCATATAGGAGAATCACTTCCATTGCTTCTTCTGATACCATAAAAACAGGGGAAATCATAATATCTGGATAAATAACATCTACGCCAGTACGCATTTCCAGTATTAGCGGTTTGGGAATTTTTTTGTAATCTTTTCTGTTTACGTTCCTTATATCAAGTTTTCCATACCAATTAACGATTTGCGGTATGGGGTTTCCTTTTTGTGAAATCAGTGTCAAATAATTTCTACCCATTATTTTAATTCCTCATTTATTTTTTTGTTACAGTTTAACTTTGCCAAACGATACTATTTTTATATTCAAAGTTTTTCTGCTTCTCCCATCCATCTGCCGAAAAAGAAAAAGAAATCTTTTGTTTTCTTCATTTTCTGATATGCTTCGCTTTCTGTTAGTTCTTCCAGCATATCTTGGCATAAGCTTTGAATTGCTGTGTAAAAATACTGGGCATACTGATAACGAACGGCATTTTCTTCGTATGGATAAATTCTGGGGTGATGTTTTTGGAGTGCGGTCATAATCTCTGACATATCCTGTTCATATTGTTGGAAAAAACAGGGTGGATACCATGCTTTTTCGAATTGATTTTTATCAAGGTAAAATTCTTCACCAAATAAGGTCAGTCTTATTTCTCCTGTCCGCATTAAAATGCTGCTGTGCAGGTAACAGATGCCAAGACTCGCTGCTTCTTTGTCTGTTTGTTCTCCCCATTGGCAGAATAGTTCTGTAAATGTTTGTAATACATTCGCTCTTAATTCATTTTTTTGGTATTCTGTTTCCAAAAATCTTATACTGGATGAAAACAATGTTTCTTCTAATTTTTGTGCGTCCGCCATAAGTGCTTCCCTGTACGCCATTTTAACACCTAATCCTTTCCTTTATCGTTATTGTATTTTCAAATTACCGCCGACAAAAGAGATTCCGTTATCAAGCTGTATGCTTGTCCCTTTTTGCTTGAAATTGACAAAAGAATCACCTGCAACAATTAATGAGCCTTTTTCACTTGAAATTGTTAAATCCTCCGCGGCTTCCAGCATAACAGCGTGTTCGCTTACGATATGAATGCCCTCTGCATCAGTTAGTTCGATTCTTGTGCCCTTATTGTTCGTAATTACAATGGAATCCGGTGTAAATCGTACTTCTTTTTGATATTTGCTTTTCAATACTTTATAGGAAGGGTCTTTTCGATCAGAACTATCTGTTTCTAAGTGTACTGCGTTTACTACGAATGCGTCCCTTTCTTGCTGTTGCGGTAATGTCAGTCGTACCATGTCTCCCGGCTCCGGCATACAATACCATCCTGTACCATCAGGCGTTGAGTACACAGTAGCGTAAGCATACCAAATATTGATCGTCTGCTGTGTATTTTCATCATTTATAATGGAAACTTGAACTTTGTCTTCCTTTACCTTTGTAACCGTTGCTGGCAGTGTACAGCCAACGATTTCTTTATTGCAGATTTCGGGAACTTCTATTCCTTTTTCCCTTTTGAGATAACAGCAGTGAATTAATTCCCCGTTTTCATATCGGCTTTGGATTTTGTATATGTAAAATTTCATTCCATACAGTGATGTGTAATCTCCTATCCGATGTACCTCTCTGCATTGTATAATATACTCGATACAGTCTGCTTCTGATACTGCCATACCTTGGTATATTTTTTCTTTGTATTCACAGATGTTTTTTTGCATTGTGTACTTGCTGCCTGCCGGAATATCAAATGCTTCTCCCTGCGGCATAGAATAAAATACTCTAACGCCTTTAATACGGGAATCTGCCACAAAATACTGGTGGTTTCTACTTGCCAGACGCTTTAGAAACGCCCAGTCTGTTTCATGATACTGTAAAATTAATTCTCCTGACTTTTCTTTGTACGGTTTACAGAATAACATTGCCGAATCCGCATAGCCCGTCACAACTTCTTTAAAAATTTTCTCATATGTAACCGCTGGATTTTGATATGAGCGAAAGTGTTTTTGGTTATCCATTAGACTGCTTCCTGTCATAATTTCCAGTGTTAATTTTCGCTGATCATTTATCATGGAAATAGAAAAATCCGTTACAATTCCCATAAATAAGGTTTTCACTTCCCCATCTATACTGACAGCCTGTACAGTTTCCCAAACATTGCCTGTTAATGCACCCAGATATTCTTCTTCCTGCTCATCAGTGATATGGCCAGAAAGAATCATTCTTCCATGATGATTTATTTCTTCCTCCTGCCGCAATTCTATTATATCTAAAAACGTTACAGGACTTGTAGTAATATTGTACTCTCTCATCGTAATCCTCCAATCCAATATTTTATGTACTCACGAACGATTAGATTTTCCTTTCTGCACAACACATATTGCCCGCTTATGCAATATGGGCTGTGCAGAAATTGGAAAATCTTAGCGGTCGTTAGTATAATAATCCCTTTTCCACACAAGAAGGAGATTTCTTAATTGTCTGCATTATATCCCATATCATCGGTTTCCATGTTCCATATTCTTCAAAAGGACAATAAAATGTACCAAGCATCTTTTCCTTCCCAGTGTTAAAAAGAAACAATACATTGTAAACTCTGCCGTCTATTGCAAAACTTTTATATTCCAGCCAGTCCACTTTTATCTCATTTTCTGCTTGTCCCATATCATAGCATACGGTTCTATCGTCAAGTTTTTCCAACAACTGCTTGATTGTTTCTATCGTAAGCTCTTTCGCATGAGGTGTTTCTTCCTTTAAAGTTTGTAATGTAATCCCTGTGTTCTGTTCTGGGTTAAGAAACAATATCTCCGGCTGATTTTCTGACCAAAATATTTCGTCTGCCGTTTCTTTATCGGCTGATTGAAACAGTTTGGGTATCCATATGCTAAACTCCGGAAAAGAACGCCATTCTGACGGCTGCTTATCTCTTTTTGGCGGCGGAGCAAATATCTGTTTGGTTTGCAGCAAAAAACAGTCTACATCATTTTCATGAATCCTTTCCATGCCATTTACCTCTGTTTATCAAATTTATTTGCTTTCTTTCCACGTTTGGAAGCTCTGGCGTATGATACTTTTCCATTTGATAGATTCCTTTATTGGGTATGTGATTGTCAATAGTATTACATTCTCTTTTATTAGACTCAAAACTTTGATATGTTCTGTCGGGGAATCTGACATTTTCATCAACAACCATCCTATTGGAAGCTTCCCTTTCGTGTATAGGTATACCGGTGATATCTCGTATTTGGGAAACATCTCCTTTGTTGACAAACACAGTTCCTCTGCCGCCTGCCGTATCTGAGCGGATTTTATCTGTTGTCTGAAAGACTGTGCTGTTATCTGTATGCCATCGCTGTTCTCCAAGATTATTTCCGGTCGTCCCTTTCGTGGGTAAAATCTGTGCTGTTTGTCTTCTTCCATCGGGAAAAACCCCTCCGGCAGTTCTAATTGCAAACCGATCTTGTCCAGATTTACTGAAACGAACTGGATACTGTTCTGTAGACAGCTTTCGCTCTCCTCTGCGCAGAATTGGTTCATACTTTTGTTTTTCTCCCTTCTTCTTAAAACTTATCTGAAATTTATCTGCGATTTCTTTTCTTTTTTGCAGCACCGCTTTCTGCTTTGGCTGGATTGGCTCAAAAACCTTTTTTTCCAATTCGCTTACCGCATTCATACGGCTTGAAATGGAATTTAGATGATTGATTTTATCTATCGCGGGATTTTTCCCAAATCCGCCCGTTTCCATGGATTCGCTCATATTAATATATCCCCCCCTTTCTCTAATTCTTCCAGACACCAGCCTTTAACCGTTTTACCTGACAGCCTTCTAGCTGTTTTTCGATATTGCTTGTAAGCTCTTTTACCGGCGTAGAACCGATAATGCTCTTTTGAACTGCTTTGTGGTCTGTAAATGAACACTTTTCGCCGCTTTGTTCTTTGGGCTGATGAAATAGTGGGAAATTATCACCCCCGCCGCCATTCATTAGAACTTTATCCGCAGCGCCAATGGTATCAAAGCCATTACACATATTGATAACGGTAGGAGAAGCCGCTTTTTTTACTAAAGAGAGTTCTTTTGGTGCTTTGAACAGGATATTGCCACCCTTTAATCCTATGGTTTCTTTGGCTGTTATGGTTACTGTACGATGACTTACCATCTGTACGCCCTGCGAATCAGAGAGTTTTAGTTCTAACCGTTTTTTTTGTTTCATATCCCGAAATCCCATTGCATTTGGTTCTAAATACATACGCTTCTTATCTTTCGTTGTAAAATAGCGATGTGTATTTTTTAATTCTGGATTCCCATTCCCGTTTCTGCGGATGCCGCAGACTGCTCTGTCTTCGCCACCTGCCGCATTTCCGATTTGTACATAAACACATTCACCTTTTTCGGGCATACAATATGCCAAATTTCCCATATCTGGCTGCCACGGATACCAGTATGCAGATTCTGGAGGCTGCAGGATATCCATATCAAATTTTACTTTTACGAGTTCCTCTTTTACATCAAGTACGACCGCTGGAAGCAGTAAACCTGTGAAATAGGTGTTATCATACGGCTCTTCTCTAAAGGCACCCGTTCCTGATAATGTGTAGTAAAATTGCAGCAAGCCTTTTTCCAGACTGCATTCTTTTGATGAAATTATATAGCGGTATCCCTCCCAGTCTATCCAATCACCAATATCCCAATTCCGGCTGGTTCGTATGCGGCGGCAAATGCTTCGGATTTCCTTATCAAACCAAATACTTTCGCATACGGTTTGATTATCCGCTCTGGCATAGTTCCCCTCTGGAATGCCATGATGCAGGCACGCCCTTGTGGAATAAATCGATGGCACTAGAACGGTATGTAATCTGCCTGCAAGCCTGTTTAAAAACGCCCAGTCTGTTTCTTCTATTTGGTATAAAGGACTTTGAATCGGCTGATCTTCTCCATGAAACCACAGCCTACCTCCCAGTGTACCCGCAACGACCTGCTCCATCACTTCTCTATAGGTCATAGATGTGTCTTGGAAACTTCTGTTTTTAATATTGTGGTCGAGCTGGTCGGTAGAGGAAATACCAGATAATGATATATGATATCTTGAACCCTCATAGGTTAATTGTACTTCCTTTAACAATCCGGCAAATAATATGCGGTTATTGGCACCTACCAT
>VSNQ01000149.1 GCA_009774395.1 Lachnospiraceae bacterium | reverse complement strand
TGGGATTCGAACCCACGCGCCCTTGCGGACAAACGGTTTTCAAGACCGCCTCGTTATGACCACTTCGATACCTCTCCATATATTAATTCAATTGTCTAAACTTTCCAGTGCTCTACTGTTGATTTGTTTTTGCTCTTATCAGCAGCGCAAGATTTATTATAGACAAACACTCCTTTTTTGTCAACAACTTTTTTAAAATTTTTTCAACTTTTTTTCATATTATGCTAGAAGCCTTGATTTTTGGGCATTTTGGGGCATACATTTTTTTGATTTTTTACTCGCTGTTCTGACTTTCCAGAAAAATTTGGGCTATTTTTAAATCTTCGGGCGTTGTTATTTTTATATTTTGGTAGGAACCTTCAACTAATTTTACAGAAATATCTGCAAAATATTCTGCTACCATTGCATCATCTGTAATCTGGACACCTTGCGCCAGCAGTTGGTTCTCCTGCTCTAGTAATGTTTCATAGGCTTTGGTTATTAATATTTTATCAAAAACTTGCGGCGTTTGTATCTGCCAGACAAGAGAACGGGCGGGCGTACTCGCTACACAGCCGTTTTCGTCTGCTATTTTTATGGTATCTTTTACAGGCATTCCCACAACACAGGCTTTTGCAGCCTGAACGGACGTTAACGCACGATGCAGTATTGCATTACAAATTAATGGACGGGCACCATCATGGATAAATACATAATCACACTGCCATGTAATTGCACGCAGGCCATTTGCTACAGAATGATAGCGTTCTTTGCCACCCTCTACAATCGTTTTCACCTTTGTTATTCCATATTTTTCAAGAATCTCCTGTCTGCAAAACGCTTCTTCGCCCTTTCCTACTACCAAGACTACCGCGTTGACAAAGCTTTGTTCAAAGGCGTTTAATGCATAATAAAGGACAGGCTTTCCCTGTAATTCCAAATACTGTTTGTGGATGCTGCTCTGCATTCTTTTGCCTTGACCAGCAGCAAGAACTATTGCTGTTGTTTTGATATTTTCCATACTGATTTCCTATCGCTCTCCCAATTTTAAGTTGGGAACAGCATTTAAATGATAGCCGCTGCGTGTTCCTTTGATATATTCATAATAGCCTGCTGCGCCAATCATTGCCGCATTATCGGTGCACAAAATTGGCGAGGGATAATAAAATGCAATTTTTTTCTGATGGCAGGCTTCTTGAAAAGCTGCCCGCAATGCGCTGTTGGACGCCACGCCGCCTGCTATGGCAAATTTTGTGAACTGGTATTCGTCTACCGCAGCCATCGCGTGTTCCACTAACACATCTGTCACAGCCTTTTGAAAAGAGGCAGCAACATCTGCTGTATTCACCGCAATCCCCTTCATTTCACAGGAATTTAAGTAATTTAATACAGCGGATTTTAATCCGCTAAAGCTAAAATCATAAGCAGAGCCGCTCACTTTCGCCCTTGGAAATAAAATGGCTTGGGGATTGCCTTCTTTCGCGATTTTGTCAATCTTAGGGCCGCCAGGATAGCCTAAACCGATAGCTCGTGCTACTTTATCAAATGCTTCCCCCGCCGCGTCATCTCTTGTACGCCCTAAAATCTTATATTTTCCATAATCTTCTACCACAACTAAATGCGTATGTCCTCCAGATACCACGAGGCACGCAAAAGGAGGCACAAGTTCCTTGTTTTCAATAAAATTTGCGCTAATATGTCCTTCGATATGATGCACGCCGACAAGTGGCTTTTCTGCTGCAAAGCTAATCGCTTTGGCGGCTGATACACCTACAAGAAGCGCGCCTACCAATCCTGGCCCGTATGTAACGGCAATTGCAGTAATCTCCTCCAATGTTGTTTCTGCCTCATTTAATGCCTGTGTAATCACCTGATTTATTTTCTCAATATGCTTGCGCGAAGCGAGTTCTGGTACCACACCACCATAAAGCGTATGGAGATCTATCTGCGACGATATCACATTGGACAATACTTCACGCCCGTTTCGAACAACTGCTGCAGCCGTTTCGTCGCACGAAGTTTCAATTGCAAGTATTACAATATTTTCTATTGATTCCATACAATACCTTCCTAAACCTTTCAATTTCTCAATCAATATAAAAGAGCAGACTTTCTCTTATTGATTGCCATTATTTTCCTGAACCATATCAAATCCCATAATCTTCCAGTGTTTGGTATCGGTTTCTCTGCGCAAAAGAAATACTTGCTTTGATTTTACATAATCTGCTCCGCTTTTAATAGAATAGGTACAATACAACTTTGCACATTCCCTTCCGTCAACGGTATCATATTCTACATCTGTACTTACGGAAGGCGTATAGCTTGCGATACTGTATTTATTACTGAGAAAACTATCCACATCGCTGCGCAGGCTCTTGATATACTGCTCCCGTGGATTGCTTTGTACCAACTCATCATCATAGATTCCCAGAAGCTTATCTGCCATCTGTTCAAACTGTTCGTCTGTATAAGTTTCGTTGTACAAGCATTTGGAAATATCGCTATAGTATTTCACAACCTCCTTGGGTGAGGGCGGATAATCCGTTTCCAAATTCCGCAGAATTACATTTTGGACAGCAGTCACAGTAGTATCTTTTTGTTCCACTTTTCTGTTAGACAAATACAAAAAGTACCCGCCGACAAGCGCTGCCAAAATAACGATAATAATTACATTTTTAACTTTTCCCATATCTTTATATACTCCTTTCGTTTATGTATCTGCATCATCTTCCGCAAACATTAGTTCTTCACTCCATCCATCACGTGCGATATAGGTCTGTGGAAAAATTTCCTGCACTTCTTTCTTGTAGTCCTCCGGCCGTGTTAAAGAAGGGGAATAATGTGTCAGCCACAATTTCGCCACTTCTGCCTGTTTTGCCATATGTGCTGCTTCATAAAATGTCATATGCTTATATTCCTTGGCTTTTTCCTTTTTATCTGGCTCGCCATACATTCCTTCACAAATAAATAAATCGGCGCCTGCAGCATTTTTTATAATGCCTTCTGTTGGCCTTGAATCCGTACAATACGTAACTTTTAACCCTTTGCGCGCCTCTCCAAGTACCATTTCTGGCGTATAAGTGCCCTCGGGAAGTTCGATAATCTCTCCTTTTTGCAATCGACTCCAATATTTTCGGTCAAGCCCCAGCGCAAGTGCTTTGTCAAGCTGAAACTTGCCTTTTCGGGAAATCACAATATTATAACCGTAACACAATACATTATGATTCACACGAAATGCTTCAATACGAAAACCGTCAAATTCAAATATTTGTTCTGCCTCTGTAATTTCTAGGTAGTTAATTTCAAATGGGAGCTCTGGTGCTACCACTCTTAAAGCGTTTACCACCCGCGCAAGCCCTTTAGGGCCAATTATAAAAAGCGGCGACGTTTTCTCCGCATTTCCCATTGTTAAAAGCATACCAGGAAGCCCTGAAATATGGTCGGCGTGATAATGTGTGAAACACATAATATCAATAGGTTTGGGGCTCCAGCCCTTTTCTTTCATCGCAATCTGCGTGCCTTCGCCGCAGTCAATTAAAATACTGGTACCATTAAACCGTGCCATCAACGCAGTCAGCCAACGGTACGGAAGCGGCATCATTCCGCCTGTTCCAAGTAAACATATATCAAGCATTGTTTTCCTGCCTTTCGGATTCTATGTAAAATTTCATTATCAGTGCATCGTCCTTTGGTTTTTCATAAAAACGAGGACGGATTCCCACGGAAATAAAGCCTAATTTCTGATACAGACCGATTGCTGCCAAATTCTGGCTTCGTACTTCCAACGTAAATACTTTAATTTCCCTCTTAGTTTTTCCTATTGTAAGCAGCGCCTGTAATAACGCCGTTGCTATATGGTTTTTGCGAAAGTCAGCGTGTACAGCGACATTGGAAATATCCCCTTCGCCTATGGTATCGATTAGCAGACAGCCGCCAATTACTGTGGGTAGCTGCGCATCTCGTTTTTCAGTTTCTAGCACTGCGACAAGGTAAATGCATTTTGGATCAGATAATATATTTTCGAAGTCGTGATATTTCCAAGGCATTGAAAAACACGCAGCTTCTAATGCCGTTACAGCTTCTAAATCTTCCTTACACATTTCGCGTATTCGATATTTCATTAATAATCTCCTGTTAAAACATTTACCAGCACCCATCTAAATATTTTCAAACTTTATGATTCTTACTTTCATTTCGTTCTCGTTCTGCCTGGGACTGTCTTAAATATTCCGGCGCGTGTTCTGCCGCAGTTTGGTAGACGCCTTTGGCATAAAGACAGGCGCCTAATGCTGCCACACTTGCGGCGCGCTGACGGTTACAGCTCGCGGGGGCAAAATGGTATGGCATTTTCATATAATTTTTTATCTGCTGCTGATATACTGGTACACCATCTCCCAAAAAAACAACTGCACGTCCAAGTGCATTGATTTTTTCACATATCTCTACGATATCTAGTGCACACTGTGGCAGCAAGGATACAAGTGTATCAGGAACTGCTGTTTCCTGTACACTTTCAAACGTATATAATCCTGTATAGACTTGGTTTCTGCGCGCGTCCATTATAGGACAGATAATTTTTTCTGTTCCATATAGATTATATGCCAGTGCATCGACTGTTGGCACGGGAATAATAGGGATATTCCGTGCAAGCGCAATCCCTTTTGCTGTGGCAGAGCCGATTCGCAGACCAGTAAAAGAACCCGGCCCAGCGGCAACAGCAACGGCATCTATCGTCTTTATATCAAGATCTATCAAATGCTTTATCTCATCAAGCATGGGAAGCAGCGTCTGTGAATGCGTCTTCTTATGATTTATCGTATATTCCGCTATTAATGTATCATCTTCCATTACTGCTGCTGACGCCACTAGACCAGAACTGTCAAGTGCAAGAAGCTTCATTGTCACACCTCGTTTTGTTGATTTTTTAATTGTACTATTTTAATAATTTATCTTTTTCATTTTTTTATATTTTATTTATAAATATTTTATATACGACTATCGTTGTGATTATCGTACTATTGTTATTTTGCGGTAGTCAAAGCCTTTTTCTAGATCTTTCTCTATGGTGATTCGCACCGCGGTATCCGGAATTAATTCACAAATTAATTCCGCCCACTCAATAATACATACTCCATCACCATAAAAATAGTCTTCATAACCAATCTCGTCCATCTCCGCGATATCCACAATGCGGTATGTATCAAAATGATACAAAGGCAGCCTGCCCTCCTCATAAATCTGTACAATGGTAAACGTAGGGCTGTTTACAGGTTCTACAATGCCAAGCCCTGCTGCAATGCCCTGTGTAAATACGGTTTTGCCGACGCCTAAATCTCCTGTCAGCGTATAGATTTCACCTGCTGCCGCCTTGCGTCCAAGTTCTTGCCCAATGGCAAATGTTTGCTGTGGCGTTGTTGTTTCAAGATAAGTAATCTTTTCCGATTCTGGTCTAACTGTATTATAATTAATATTGTTTTGTGCACTCATACGTTACCTTTCCAACCGACATTAAAACCGGATTTTCACTTTTTTAGGCGGCATATGTGTAGAAATCATCTGAATCAATGGGTCTTTTTTTTCACCTAAATCTTTTTTGGGAAAAATGGAAGCGGTTGTCCTTGAAGTATATAATATAATGCTTTTTCCCGTGGATACTGCTTTGACGCAGTCCCCCCAGCTTTGATTTTCTTTGGTTTCTCCCTGCGAAACGCAGATGCCTTCGTCGGTCATTTGATAGTGCAGAGGCTTTTTAAATGCCGGCGTATTTACAATTTGCTTATTAGCACGCACAAAAAGTGTGCAAGGCAAGTATGCAATTAAAACAGTACCTGCAATCAAATAGATAGGGTATTTTGTTGATGCAAATACTATCAGTATAAGCACACCTGCAATTGTTCCAAGCATTCCAGAAAAGCTTGTGTAAGTATGATAGAGCAAATAGTCATATAGCGCCCCTGCTGTTACCTTTACGTCAAATTCTAATTCCATTGGGTTTATCCTGCCTTTTCAAATATATACGAAACGGCAAAGAAATTTGCCGTTCAGTTACGCCAACCGTACGCCGCAAAGCGACAATTTTCCTTGTGCGGCTGCGTGCATATTGTTATACTTCGCGTCAGTCTTTTCGACGCTTCGTATAATAGTGTAAAAATAATGAAGAAGCACCTATAATCTATACAGGTGCTTAAATCAAACACTCTCTAGTAACAGTATACCAAAAAGTTTAGAAAGTGCAAGTATTATTCATGTCTTAATGCTTCAATTGGGCTAAGCTTCGCTGCTTTTCTTGCAGGATAAATGCCGAAAAATATTCCTATTAGGGACGAAAAGGCGGTTGCGGCAAGCACGACCTGCGGGTCTATCACTGCCTGAATGCTGCCCATTCCCATTGCGCCTACAATGCTGCATACACCTCTTGCGCCGAGCACACCGAGGATAATTCCTACAAAGCCGCCGATCAGCGTTATAATCACAGCTTCCATTAGAAATTGAAATAAAATAGAGCCTGTTCTTGCGCCGAGGGCTTTGCGAATACCAATTTCTTTGGTACGTTCTGTAACGGACACCAGCATAATATTCATAACGCCGATCCCGCCGACAATCAATGCAATTGCTGCCACCAGCATAACAAATATTGTCACGTAATTTAGTACGTCGCTTATCATATCTACCTGACTCGCCATATCTTGTACTTGAATATAATCTCTGCCGCGTACATTATACTTAGCTTCCAGCAAATTAATTACCTGCTTGGATACGCTCTGCACATATTCTGAAGAATCGCAGAATACATAAAATGAGGTAAATTTCTCTGTATAATAGCCATAAACATTCTCAAGTACCGTTAATGGAATTTCCAGTTCCACCTCTGCGGAGTTAAATACCATTCCCTTTACGGCGGAGTCGCTGTCTTTGCGTATTCCAATGATAGTATAATCTTGTGTAATCCCGTAAAGGTTCATGCTGACCTCCATGCCAAGGACATTAGAAGAACCAAATAATTTCTTTGCACTTTTCTCTGTAATAACGCACACTTTACTGCCACTTAAGCATTCATTTTTTGTAAAATAACGCCCACGAAGCATTTGCGTTGTATTGTAAAACTGCATGGATTCATTGCCAAATGTCGGCGCAGCAGTAAATGTTCCCTTTCCGCTCTGTGCGCTTGCAGTGCCAAACATCCACATATCTGTAGCACCTTTTATATGATCCACTTTCTCAATAATCATGTCTAAATCGCTGTCCGTAAATCGGATAATATCGCCGTTTTCCCCCTGCGAATCAACATAAATATACACATATCCGCCTACCAGTTCGTCAAGCTGTCCACTAATACCGCTTTTAATGCCGTTTCCAGCCGAAACAATTAATATTACGGAGGAAATACCAATAATAATACCAAGCATTGTCAGGAACGAGCGTCCTTTGTTGCTTCGGATATTCATTAGAGCGATTTTAATATATTCCACTAATTTTGTCATATGCTTCCTCCGTGCTAATTGGAAGGCATCGGGGTTACTGCCATTCCTTCTGAAATATCCATTCCCATATAGGAGGAGGTAACAATCTCGTCCCCTTCTGAAAGCCCATCTTTTACCTGTACATAGATATCCGATGAAATACCAGACTGAATCGGTTTGCGGACAAGCATGCCGTTTTCGATAGCAAAGCAAAATTCACCTTCGTTGTCAATATTAACTGATTCTACTGGTACTAAAAGGACATCCGATTCGCTTGCTGTTAAAATTTTTAGTTTTGCCTCAATTCCTAAATAAATGTTATTATCGGGGTTCTCGATATGGATTTTTGCACCTACCATTGGAGCACCAGAGGCGTTCTCCTGTGCCATATGATTGATTTTGGATACCGTGCCGTTATAGGTTTTGCCGGATATTTCCACCTCCGCAGTCTGCCCTACTTTCAACACTTCCAAATCATATTTTGATGCTTGAAACTCAACACAGAGCTGATCAAAACTCTCTAATACCATTAACTGCGCGCCCTCTTGTACAGAAGCACCCTCCACAACGTCTAATGACGATACAACGCCGTCAAATTCTGCAACAATGCCATTTAACGCTTCATCATATTTCTTTCCGGCGTCTTCAGATACAAGCTGTGATTTCTCACGATTTAACTGGAAGCCAGTTAATTTATTGCCGTCCACAATTGCTGCTTCGGCGCTTGCCTTGTCGCTCTTTGCCTCAGAAAGCCTTGTTTCGTAGTCTGCCAAGTCCTTTTTTGCCTGTGTCAGCATATCTTCCCAGCCATAATCTGTCTTGTAATCAGAAAGCATATTTAACTCATTTTGCAGTTTATTGAGTTCGTTTTGTTTATCGGTCTTACGCCTTAAGATATCCTCAAAATCCATATCCTCTGTAGGCACCTGCATCGCAAGTTCATAGTTGTTAAGCTGTTTCTCCACACTGTAAATCTCTGCATATAAATCTGCCTTTTTCAGTGCATTCATATCTGTAATGCCATTGGTTAAATCGTCGATATATTTCTCATAATTGTCAATTGCTGCCTCACACTCTGCAATCTCTGCCTGCGCTTTTTCCAATTTGCTGCGCTGTTCATTGTTGTTATGTACATTGGAATTGTAGTCTGCAGAATTAATAGCATTTTCCAACTCGCTTTGGCGTTTTGCGTATGCCACTGCTTCCTCGTCAAAGCATAACAGCACATCCCCTGCCTTAACAATATCTCCCAAGCTCACTTCTATTCCTTCCACCCGCGCGCTTGCTGGTGCAAAAAAAGTTTTGGTATTCTCAGCTTTTACGGTTCCACTAGTGTTTAGTTCTGTGCTGATATCACCTTTTGTTACTTGGCTGGTATAAACAGGCACTGCTGCTGTTCCGTTTCCCATAGAATTTTTAACCACTATTGCAACTACCACAACAATAGCTGCCGGAATTGCAAATTTTAGCCATTTTTTCTTGCGTTTTCTGGGTCTTACCCCGTTTTCTTGTGTTAGTTCTTTTTTATCTTTCTTACTCATAGTTCTCCTTTCTATACCTGCGCTGCGCCGTGCCTGTATCCGATACGATTTTGCCGTCGCTGATTTTAATAACTCTATCCGCCTGTTCGGCGATTTCGTTGTCATGTGTTATCAAAATCACGGTTCTGCCTTCGCCGTGCAATTCCCGCAATATCTGCATTATCTCCTTCGTGGAATTGGAGTCGAGATTTCCTGTTGGCTCATCAGCAAGAATAATCGGCGGTGCCTGTGCAATGGCTCTTGCAATCGCTACACGTTGCTGCTGCCCACCTGACATTTGTGCTGGTCTATGTTCCAAACGATGGGATAATCCAACCTTTTCCAGCGCATTCAGTGCCAGTTCGTTGCGCTCCTTTTTCCCAACACCGCGATAGATTAGCGGCAGCGTGACATTCTCTACAGCAGTTAAATTTTGAATCAGGTTAAAGCCTTGAAAAATAAAGCCAATTTCCCGATTGCGCACATCGGACAGCTCGTCATCCTCCAAATCTGACACGTCAATATTGTGCAGCATGTAAGTGCCGCTGCTTGGTACGTCAAGACATCCCAACATATTCATTAACGTGGATTTACCAGAACCAGAATGGCCGATAATCGCTACAAATTCTTTCTCTCGTATCTGCAAGTCGATTCCGTCAAGGGCACGAACCTCGTTTTCTCCCGGATTATAGACCTTGGTCATATCCTTGATTTCGATTAAAATATTCTCCATATCGTCTTATTTCATATTCCTCCCTGTATTTCGTTTTGTAAAAATATTTATCATTTTTTACATGGATTATCATATCACTATTATATTTATTTGTCTTTAGGTTACAGTACATATTTAGAAAATTTTACATTTTTCTTAATAATTGGGATCGGCGTGACTGCGCAATCGAGCAAGGAAATGTCTTCTCCACTACTCGCGCGCCGCCGATGCGCTATGCAATGGCATATTTCCTTTGCATCGGCGTGCGCATAAATAGAGTAGAGAAATAACTGTAAAAGTTATTTCCCTCTCGTTGAACCGTACGTACGGGTCTCGTATACGGC
>VSNQ01000148.1 GCA_009774395.1 Lachnospiraceae bacterium | reverse complement strand
CATGCAAGCAGTATTTACAATTTGTCGAACAATCCATGCAAGAGAGTGAAAAAGATGGGAAAGCCGGATGCGGATAAACTGGACTTTTGGACAAAAGAGGAATACGACAAATTTATCAGTTCGATTGAGAGTGGGAGTCGTTATTATGTGATTTTTGAAATCCTGTTTTGGACGGGAATTAGGGAAGGAGAACTACTTGCCTTAACAAAATCGGACGTAGATTTTCAGAACAACCGTATGAACATCACAAAGACCTATTATCGGACGGAAAGGCGAGATGTGATTACTGCCCCTAAAACGGAACAATCTGTGCGAGTAATCGAGCTGCCAGAATTCTTGACACAGGGTGGCTAAGCCAGGAATTTACGGCTGTGGAGTGTAGAGAAACCTGTGAGTAGTTGTAACATAACAAAAGCATACACGATGAAACAGCAACTACAAATCGTGAGATTGTAGCGAATCATCTAGCATATACACTTTTGTATATGTTTTTAGTAGCAGGTATCAAAATGAAAAATCTAATCATTCCGCCCAAATTGAACGAGGGTGATACAGTAGCATTTATTTCAATTTCAGGTGGCCGTGCCGGGGATGAAGATATGATTCCCCGGTATATGCTGGGTAAAAGGAGATTTGAAAAAATCTTTAATGTAAAAGTTGTTGAAACTCCCAATGCGCTTAGAGGGAGCGCGTATCTTTATGAGCATCCTGAGAAAAGAGCCGAGGATTTGATGTGGGCTTTGAAGGATGATTCCATCAAAGGGATTATCTGTAATCAGGGTGGAGATGATTCCTATCGTGTTCTTCCGTATATTGATTCGCAGGTCATTCATGATCATCCCAAGGTATTTATGGGTTTTTCCGATATTGCTACATGGATGGCTGTTTTTGCATATGCAGGCGTCCGTGCTTATTACGGTCCCACTGTTCTGACCCCACTCGCACAGCCAGGGAAACTTGATGAGTATACGGAAGCGGCAATCAGACGAACATTGTTTTCAAATGAGGTAATCGGCGAAATTAAACCTGCGGAAAAGAACACACCGATTGACTGGACTACAACATACACCGTCAAAGAGGGATCGAAAGAAGTTCAATATGAACGCTTTTTGGATAATGATGAGATTGATGATCCGAAAGATATAATTCCCTGGACACCCGGAACCGGCTACAAGGTATTGCAGGGGTCCGGAAGGGTCAGAGGCCATGTTATCGCGGTTTGCGGAGGTCCTCTTTGGCAGATAATGGGAACGAAGTATTTCCCCGGTCCCGATATATGGGAAGATTCCATTATCGCGTTGGAACACGATAGCATTTACGGCAGTAAATTAGCTGGATTACATCAACTTCGTGCATTTGCCGCGGCCGGAGTTTTTGATAAGGCGAAAGCTGTGATCACAGGCCCTCTGGATGAGGACAATGAGGAAACAATCATAAAGGTTATCTGTAAGGAAGTTCACAGACCGGACATGGTCATATTGGAAAATGTGGATTATATTCACAGAACGCCTATGACTATACTTCCTACCGGGGCGTGGATGGAGATAGACTGTGACGTTCCGAGAATAGAAATACTCGAATCGGGAGTATCATAATACTGGGTAAAAGCATCCAAGGGAAAGAATGGGGTGCGATAGTTAGGTGAACCTACAAGACTGTTACGACACTTACAGAATCAGTACTTGAATATGAAGGCATGCACGTCTTTGAATGGTGGGGCGGTGAATATCGTCCGTTAGCTGAACTTATTGCAGAAGTGGACGACGTAAAGCGGAAAAGCAAATAGACAAATTCCAGTTGTGCGCCCAGCAAAGGGCAATTAACCTAACAGGTGCGAATCCTGTCTGCGAAGGTCTAGCCAGCCAGCAGTAGCAAGTCTTGCGTGGTAATCAGTAATGATTGCTGTGAAGCATAGACAGCGAGCAAGTAGGGCTGCAATGCGATAGAGCCTCGAAATGTGGCTGACGTTTTAACTGGTGCGGAAAGCAACATCGGGCAGTTTGCAAAGGGCGAGGCTTCATAGTATCGTTGAAGCTGGGTAATGCCAGCGGAGGGAAGGGGGCTGCATGGTAACGTTCTTTCTGAGGACACATTATCCGTGCCCAGGAACGGAGGAAATAATGGGGACAAAATTGGAGAGAACAGCAGAAATATCGGCGACAACGCCGAAGCCAGAGTTCACATCTTTGTATCATCTGATAAATGCCGAAATGCTCACGCAGTGTCATAAGGAGCTGGACGGGAAGAAAGCCGTAGGAATTGACAAGGTGACAAAAGCAGAGTATGATGTACATGGTGAAGGTTGTTCTACGACTAGGCTTGTTGAAGTAGCAGACCAAATTATAAAAGATGCAAAAATCATCTATCAAAATGTATGGATTGTGTTTGATAAGGATGATTTTGATGATTTTGACCAAGCAATACAAGAAGATATAAATAGAGGATATAATGTTGCTTGGAGTAATCAGTCCTTTGAATATTGGTTATATCTGCATTTTTATTATAGCGGTACTGCGTTACACAGACACCAATGGAATGCAAAGCTAGATGAAATTTTTAAGAAAAATAATTTGGGTAATGGGACATATCAAAAAAATTATGATGATATATATAGCCTGGCAGATATATATGGTGGTGTAAATGCCGCAATAAAGCATTCAAAATGTAGGATGGCTGAATTTGAGAAAGGTGGATACAAACCATCAGAATATGATCCAGGAACTATGGTATATAAATTAGTAGAATCTTTGGAAGAGTACTTAGAGTAAGAAAAACATTGTAATGAATAAGATATAAGGAACTGTTAATATATAACTTTTAAATAACGCGTAGGATTTTTCTTCGAGAGTGCCACTCAAAAATCAAGCGCATAGCGGGCTATGTAATTGATTTTTGAGTGGTGCTATCGGAGAAAAAGACAAGCAGTATTAAATGTTATTTTTGAACAGTTCCTAAGGTAAGTGCAAGTGAATGGGTTAGATTCACTTGCATTATTTTTTACCATCCCTTAAAACGTTATTCGAATACCGTGAGTATGGAATAATACAGAAATAGTAGCAAATAATTGCTGGGAAATGTCGGGAAATGTAATTTTTAACAGTCCTCAAATGTTTACTCCCAAGGATCTATCCGCCAATCGGCAATATGGCTGGAGCCGTCTTGATTCCATGTAATAATAAATTTGGCAATTCCTACAGAATGTGGGATTCCTCCTTCGCCATGTAGGTATTCCCATGCCTCTATTGCTGGTTTGCCATTATATTCAATGTATTGCAAATTATAAAATCCTCTGCAGTTTGCTCCGCCGTATCCTTCTCTATATGGGTAATAAAAATCTGCATGAAAAGTGATTGTTTCATTAATATAAGGACAGTATGCGTTATAAGTATTTTCTTGTGGTTTTTGTGCTATATTAACAAAAAGTCCATATTCGTTATCTGAATGCTCTTTATCATCGCAAGGCAAGGTCATTCGCTGCATAGTATGATTTTTATATCGTAATATTAATTGATACCAGTCGCCTGTGCCGCCGTTGCCTGTGCCGTTTGCTTCAAACACGATTTCAATATTACCATCACTGTCCAGATCATTCCAAAAAATATGAGCAACATTATCATAGGGGAAGAAGTCATTATAAAAATAATAAGGAATATCATTATTCATATAAATGTAAATGCGTCCTTCCCCATAAAACGTTCTCGGTTTTTGTACAATTGCGATCATATCCTTTTGTCCGTTTCCGTCAAGGTCGTCTATAATAAGGCGTTTGAGTTTTCGTGTTTCGTTTTCAAAAACATTATCGTTGCAAAGCATTTGAAAAAAAGTGGTTATTTCGGTATTACTTAAATTCTGGCAGTATTCACTCTGGCGAAAAAGTTTTTCATTGTCTGCAAGAGGCGTTAAGTAACTATTATTTAAGTCCTTATTCGGAAAAGCAGTAGTATCTTTCTTGGAAGGTTGTTTTTCTTTTAATAAAGATTCATTAGATAAAAGTTTTTGGATCAAGGACGCATAGGATAAGGAAGTTTTTGTTAACAATTTGTTAGATACGGATTCTTGTATCTGATTTCTATTTATATTATTTGAAAGTTCTGTAAAATTTTGTAATCTTGCAGAGTTTAATTTAAAGAGATATGCCGATATAATACATGCCAACACAATCATAGTACTACGAAATGGTATTGTTGCTAAAATATTTGTGTTTTTAAGGTTTTTCATTGAAATGTTCCTTTCGTTTGTAATCGTTAATTGATAATGATTTTTGCTTTATATTTTTTATAAGGAGTTTTTGTGAGAAAACGAATTCCTTATTGGTATGTTATCATAATTTTTGATATTATGCGAGTAATAGTGTAAATAATCTGTGAAAAGAAGTTTAAAGATGTTACACATCCTATTTGATTTTCGTGTAAGGAAATTATTTTGGCAATAATAAAAATGTGTTGACATTAAAATAAATGTAAGATATACTAAAAGAACAAATGTTTACAATGACTGGTATAATCCTTGTCAATTATAAGGTGGTTTAGCATGGGGAATATGGGATTATAATTTAAAATTTGTGGCAAGATAAGGCGGAGGACGATTACAATGGAATTTACATTTCATCAAGAAGATTGGCAGACAATAGAACAAGGAGAGAAAGATTGTTACTTATTAACAAATGGCCTAGGAGGTTACAGCGGACTCTCCATAATTGGATCGGCGGCGCGTGGCGATCAGGCACTTTTAATGGCAGCCAAGAAAGCACCGAATGTACGCTGGCATTTGATTACAAATGTATTTGAAAAATTAGTAGTGGATAAAACAGAATATATTCTTACATCACAGCGTATGAAATCTGGCGAGGATTATCAAGGTTTTCAATATTTGCAGGAATTTGTCCATAATGATTTTGACAGAGAGTCGCTGCAGTGGAAATTCCTAGCGGGAGGCGTTGTGCTGCGTAAAACTATTTTGATGCCGCACGGGGAAAATACAGTTGCCATCAAATATGAAGCAGAAAATATTGAGGGTAAACAGGTTCGGTTGGAAGTAACGCCATTGCTTCGTTTTTCAACAAAAAAGGATATCTTTGACAAGGAGCAGACGATTTTATTTGAGCATTCCAATAACCGACAGGAGTGTCATAAAATAATCGCCAATGAATATACGGTTTATTTGTCGACAAATGCAGAGGTTTTGCAGCAGGAAGGGCATTTGTTCGGTGAAATGTATTTTTCTCAGGACGAGCGGGATGGACGTGAAGCGTATGGGGATGCCTATATGAATCATAGTATCGTTTTTGATTTTAAGCAAAATGGTACTTCGGATAAGTATTGCGGAAGTATGGTATTTAGTACCCAGCCGATTCCCTATACAGAGGATATTTATAATACATTGCTTGACAAAGTAAATATGTATAAAGAAATGCTTCTGCGTCAAGCTGCTGTTACTTCGGAACTTGGAAAACAGTTTGTGTTAAGCGCAGATGCTTATGTAGTAAACCGTGATTCAACTAATGGAAAAAGTATTATTGCCGGCTATCCGTTTTTTGAAGATTGGGGTAGAGATACCATGATTGCGCTTGCTGGAACAACAATGGTAACAGGGCGTTTTACGGATTGCAAGAGTATTTTGCGCACATTTGCAAAATATGTTAAAAATGGCTTGCTTCCCAATCTATTTCCAGAGGGGGATGCCAATCCGATGTACAATTCCGCAGATGCGCCTTTGTTATTTATTAATGCAGTCTATGAATATATGGAATATGCCAATGACTATGATTTTCAAGCAGAAATTGTGCCTGTATTGGAACAGATTGTGGAGAATTATCAAAAAGGCACGGATTTTCATATTCAAATGGACAGTGATGGCTTAATTATGGCAGGTGCAGAATTGGAGCAGCTTACGTGGATGGATGTCAGAGTAGGAGATTTTCTCCCTACGCCGCGTCATGGAAAGCCAGTGGAAATCAATGCATATTGGTATAGTGCACTTAGAATTATGGAAAAGCTGACAGGAAAGCCAAGTTATGGCGCACTTTCTGAAAAAGTGCAAGCTTCGTTTACAGAGAAATTTTGGAATCTCGAAGAACAATGCTTAAAAGATGTATTAAGCGGCAGCAGTGACGAAAATCAAATACGCTGTAATCAGATTTGGGCGCTTTCTATGCCGTTTACGATGCTTTCAGCAGAAAAAGAAGAACTTGTAATACAAAAAGTACGCAAGGAACTGTATACTACAATCGGATTGCGCACTTTGTCAAAAAAGGACAAAGATTTCCATGGAATATATATTGGTGAAATGGAAAAACGTGATAGAGCATATCATCAAGGTACTGTATGGGCATTTCCGCTAGGCGCATATTATAGGGCGTGTATCCGCTTGATGAAAAAATCGCAGGATACCCAATCAATGGCGTATAAACAGATGCAGAAAGAATTGGAGGACGG
Organism: Lachnospiraceae bacterium; assembly: GCA_009774395.1. GTDB lineage: Bacteria > Bacillota > Clostridia > Lachnospirales > Lachnospiraceae > COE1. Next base: position 3,668 of record VSNQ01000148.1, on the reverse strand, counting down.
ATTTGAAAATTTGAAACTGTGGTTGAAGGAGGGCTGTATCGCGCAGATTGCTGAAATCTATGACGGTGATACGCCAACTGTTTCACGCGGATGTTTTGCACAGGCATGGAGCGTAGGAGAACTGCTTCGTGCAGTCTATGATTATGAGCAGTTTATGAAATAAGAGATTCTAAAGAAAAAGATGCTAAAGAAAAAGATTCTAAAGAAAAAGATTTTAAAATAAAAGATTTTTCAAAGGTAAAGATAAATAGAAGCAGATTTTTGTAAAAAATGTCAATAGATATTTATGAAGGAATTTGTATAATAAGAATTAAGGAATTGGATAGCAGTTTTTTATTTTGCTTCTGCCGAAACTGCATATCGGCATGGATAGAAAAGGTGCAGATACAAATATTTTCGCTCCCCAGCAAGCGATGAATAAATGGCTGGGATACAAATTTTGTGCCTCACTGTTTAGTGGGGCATTTTTGTACATAGTTTGAGAATTACACAACGACACCATGAAGTATTTGGCTACGTCGTGATATATTGCAGTTTAGCAAAGCAAAACTGTAGTTAAATTTAATTGTTTATAAGCATAATTGCCGGAGTATAGAAATAGGAGAGTTTATATCAATGGAAAATCAGCTTGAAAATGAAGAACTGCGTCAAGCACGGTGGGCGCAGCGGAAAGCGGAAATGAAACGCGAAAAGAAAAAACAAGAATTTTTTCGTAAGGCATTTAAAATCGGTATTGTATTGATTGCAGTTGCTATAGTATCGTTAACAGCGATTAGAATAAAAGATGTTGGAAAACACAAAGGTACCACAGAGAATGGTTCTCGACACGATAATAGTCAAGATTTTGTAGTGAAGGCACAAACAGAACCAATACAAAGCGAAACAGAAACTTTAGAAAATATTACAGAAGAAAATTACGAAGATAATCACATAAAAACACAAGAAACACAAGAAACACAAGAAACACAAGAAATACAAGATACAAAAATACAAAATGAAAAAACAAAAGACAATAATGCACTAAGCCAATCAATGCATACCATTTCAATGTTGGTAAAGATTCCGAAGCCAGCAGGCGTAATGGATAATATCAATGTTCAAAATAAAACGTATCAATATACTGCCGCAGAAAATATGGTTGCATTAGGTGATGAGGTCGTCAGCAACAACGCTATTTTGGTAGATATTGAAAGTGGAATGATACTAGCAGGTAAGGATGAGAAAAGCCGCATAGTTCCGGCATCAATGACAAAAGTTTTGACATTGCTTGTTGCGGTAGAACATATGGGAAATCTTGACGATACATTCCAGATTACAGGAGAAATTTTGGATTATTGCTTTGTCAACGACTGCAGTGGTGTTGGATTTGAAAAAGGCGAAAGTGTAACAGTAAAGGACTTGTTGTATGGCACAGTTTTGCCGTCTGGTGCAGATGCTGCTTTGGGATTGGCTTATTATGTGGCAGGATCGCAGGAAGAATTTGTGACGTTAATGAATCAAAAGCTGGACGAGCTGGGATTGTCTGAAACAGCACATTTTACAAATTGCGTCGGAATTTATGATGCCGATCATTATTGCACGCTTTATGACTTAGCAGTGATTATGAGAGCAGCTATTGAAAATCCGCTTTGTCGTGAAGTCCTGTCTGCCCATACCTATACGACTTCTATCACAGAACAGCACCCAGAGGGGCTTTTGATATCTAATTGGTTTTTGCGGCGTATTGAAGATAAAGAATGGGACGGTGAAGTCCTTTGTGGTAAGACGGGTTATGTAAAGGAATCAGGCAATTGTGCAGTAAGCTATGGAGTGAGTGAAAATGGTGGAAAATATATCTGTGTAACTGTTAACGCTTACGACAGATGGAAATGTATTTCAGACCATGCCAACCTTTATAAACGATTTTCGGAGAGTAGAGGTTCTATTTAGGATAAAATAAGTAAAATTTATTGTAATTGCTGTTTAATGAACTTTTACATAATGTAAATATATGAAGAGGGAGCACAATACTGACAAACGTTAAGATTTTCCAATTTCTGTACAGTCCATAATATTGTTTAAGAGGACAATACATGCTGTGCAGAAAGGAAAATCTAGTCGTTCGTCAGTATTTTCCTTTTATTTTTGATAACGGATACGGAAAATATGTATGAGCAGCAGTCTGCATATAATCCCAATATGCCATTATGAAAATTAATGGATGCAGCCCACTTATTTGACAAATACATTCATCTAAATAAATTGAATATATATAGATTAATTATGCATTTCAATGGGTATTTACAGAAGGTAAAGAAATGATTTCTGCTTATGAGAATCAAACATATGCGCTTACTGCTGGAACACATTATTTTGTTATATATAGTCAACAGCATGAATTCTCATTGAATGGAAGATATACTGTAAACTTAAGAGCGATTAGCAATGAGGAAATGTATAATACCGCACCATCTTCTGCATATGCAAATTGGAATTATACATTAGATGATGCTAATAATACAATTACATTAAACTATTATACGGGTTCTAAGAAAGATGTAATCGTATATAATAATTATGAAGTAAATGGAAAACTTTATAAAACGAAAATAGCAAGTAATCCGTCGAGTAAAACAAGTGGATATATGTTTGCTGGGAAAAGTAATATAGGAACAATAAAGTTTGGCAATCATATTGATACTTCTGATACAACTGATATGTCGTGTATGTTTTATAGATGCAGCGGATTGTTTGATTTGGATGTTTCGAATCTGGATACTAGTAAAGTAACAAATATGTATCAGATGTTTTATAATTGCGCATCTATAACGAAGTTTGACTTGCTTAATTGGGATACAAGTAATGTTACCAATATGAAAAGTATGTTTGAGGGATGCAGTTCTTTAACCTTAATAGTAAGTTATATGGATACAAGCAAAGTAACAACAATGGAGAGGATGTTTATGGGCTGTATGTCATATACCAGTATGGATCTAAGCTATTTTAAAACAGGCAATGTAAGGAATATGTTTCGGATGTTTAAAGACTGCATATCTCTAAGATATGTGAATTTAGATTTATTTGATACAAGACAGGTTAGAACGTTTGGTTATATGTTTGAAAACTGTTATTCTTTAACGAGTTTGGATCTTCGCAGTTTTTATTTAAATGGGGTTCCTCAGAGAGGGAATATGAGTTATATGTTTTGTAATTGCAGATCGTTGCCAGTAATATATGTAAATAATGCATGGTGTCAGAAATTAGATAGTCCTATTTATAACATCTCCCTTTTCGGAATTGTGTACCCATGGAAAACGAGCTTATATATGCATTGCAAGCATCAGGCATATATTTTATAATCAAGTATATAAATCAGAATTTGCAGATGAATTTATAGAACTTTCCTTATTTTTCAAGGCTTTCCAAGCCTCATACAGTGAATTGCTATGTATTTTCCCTTGTTTTTGCCCTTATGGGCAGTTTACAAGGGAAAGTTTTTCTGAATGTATCTAATCGTTGCCCGCCACATTATCCAAGAGCCTTGCGGAAGTCCGCTTTGCTTCTCTTGTAGCATGGGCATACACATTCATGGTGGTACTCACATCAGAGTGTCCCAAGAGTTCCTGCACGTCTTTCGGTGCTGCACCGTTTGACAGCAGGTTGCTTGTATAAGTATGGCGGAGTTGGTG
>VSNQ01000147.1 GCA_009774395.1 Lachnospiraceae bacterium | reverse complement strand
GAATTATAATGTAATTTAATTAATTATTTTAGATAAATTTTATTATCAAAGCAGTTTCACTAATTAGAAATTGTAAAAAATTATCTTTATATAGTGCGGGGATTTTTCCGAGAGTGCTAAAAGTTACTTTTGAACAATTTCTGAATATGCAAAACAATAATAGGAGGAGAGATGGTATGAGTGAATAAAACAGAGAAAAGCGAGGAAGATGTAGGGCTTAACCTGTTGGTTTTATGAATCTGGAAGCGAATATTATAGAGAGGGGAAATTTAGAAAATGGGAAAAAGGTTTTTAAGTGTTTTTTTAGTGGTGATACTTGCTTTTTCTGGAAACGGGATAACGGCAGTTGCGTCTGAAAATGGTATTGAGGAAGCGCAATATCCAGAAGAACAAAGTGCGGAGAATAACACAGAAGAAAAAATACATGAGGAAAAGATAGAAAGTGTGCTTGAAACAGAATCAGCAGAGGAAATAGAAAGTACATCAGAAACGGAGGCAGCAGAAAAAACAGAAAGTACATCAGAAACAAAAGAAACAGAGAATACAGAAAACGAATCAGAAACGGAGAAAACAGAAAATACATCTGTGCCAGAAAGTACATCTATCATAGAGAGTACAGAGGAAACAGAAAATATATCAGAGGAGGAAGAAACAACATTAGAAGAAACAGAAAATGCTTCGGCAGAAGTGAAAGAAGAAACAGAAACATCGGCTACTGATAAAACAATAGCAGAGGAAGAAACCAAGACGGAACAGGAAACGCAGACGGAGGAAGAATCCACAGCAGAAGACGAAGAAGGGGACGCGGAGGTTGTCACAGAATTTCCGAAAAATACAGGTAGGTATGCTGATAAAAGCTGGATTATAAAAGGGGATTTTTCGGTTAATTTGCAGAATAACGAAGAATATATATTGTCTGGTAAAAGAAATACAATTACGATAGATGGAGATTTAACGATTAATAGTGGAATGATTGGTATTGATTTGGTTGCTTCAGAAAATTGCACACTTATCATTAACGGTAATCTTATTTTAAATGGTGGTACAATAATTCTTCAGGCTCAGGCTACACATGGGGACGGAATGAACAGACTGCTTGTAAAAGGAAATCTTATTCAGAATGGCGGAAAAATATCTCAATACAAAGGGGAAATAAACATTGAAAGAGATTTTGAACAAAATGGTGGGGAGAATAGTCTTGTAGATGGGGAATTTAATGTTGGAGGAAATTTTACAATAGGAAAAAAAGGAGAACTGGTTAATGGAAAACGGCTGGCTCATTCAAACGGATACACAGAGCTGCTTTCGAATAAATTAAATATTGAAGGGAATATGACCGTTTGCAGTAGCAGAGGATTAGCAGATTGCTGGAATAATAGTGCTCTTATTATATTAAAAGGCAGTCTGTATCAATACGGAAACAGCAGCGCGAATGAAACAGACGGTGATAATCTTTATGCATATACTGGAAATTTTAAATGTTCGGTACAGTTTTCGGGGGAGCAGGAACAGATTATTTACATGGAATCCCCAGACAGTTATATCGCTGAAATATCAGCAACAAATAATCAGCTTTATCTGGCATCACCTGTCAGTTTTATAAAATTAACATCAGACATTACTTTGAATACAAATGAGGAAGATGCATATAAAGAGATAGTTCTACAACGCAATTTGGATTTGAATAGTAAGAAATTGACAATAAACGGTGCCCTTAATCATCAAAGCGGCAAGATTACTTTTAATTATGACTTTTCTATGGAAAAGAGTGGTGAAATGATTGTCACCGGAGATTACATCATGGGAGAACAAGGCGACATTGAAGGGGATTATATGAGAGCAACTTCGAGTGGCTGTTTATCTTTTTATAGAAATAGCACACTGGACATCGGCGGTACACTCACAATATGCACCAACCAATCTTCCAATTTGTCATACGGCACCGTTAAACTGCGCGGCGATTTAAGACAGTATGGTACATATCAGACCGCAAACAGCGACAAGTACGCCTATGCAGGTGCTTTCTGTCCTGCAAATATTGTTTTTTGCGGAGATGCACCGCAGAAAATCTACCTTGACAGCGCACAAAGCTATTTCAAAACGGCATCCTTTGAAAACAAAGAAATCATCCTAGAAGGTGATATTAACAACCTGACCCTTGGCTCCGACGCAAAGTTTACCCTTTCCGACGCTGTTCTAGGCAGACAGCCGGAATTTATCGGCACGCTGAATCTAAATAGACATGAACTTACAATTGCAGGCAATTACACACAGACAGCCGGAAACTTTAAAATCAATCACGGTGTCCTTAAAATTAACGGTGACTATGCCATAGGACAGCCCGGAGAACTGGTTGTAGGTTACAGGCAGAAAACCTCGACGGGAACACTCGTTATGGACGCGGCAGAGGATTTTGTATATATTGACGGCAGCTTTACCATCTGCAGTAATGCGCGTTCTACACTGAAAGATGGTTTTATGTATATTAAGGGCGATTTCAGCCAGTACGGGAATTACCGTTCTTCGTCTGACAATCGATATGCGCTTCCGGACAATTTCGCAGCGAAGAGAAAACACAAGGTTATTTTAAATAGTTCCATGCCGCAGAAAGTATTTTTTGAAAGCAATGAATCTTATTTTAGTGTATTAGAACTAATGCAGTCGCGGTCAAGGTACGAATTTTCAAGGCCGGACTGCTATAACGAAATTATTTATAATGAGGCGGCGACAGTGGCTCCGATTGCGGATTGTATCTATACAGGAGAAGCAGTAATTCCCGAAGTGCGCATCCTGTTTGACGATGCCGAGCTGACAGAGGGAATCGACTACGAACTGTCTTTTGCCAACAATATTAATGCCGCCAGTAAAGACAGTGAAAACCCGCCAACAGTGAACATCACCTATCGAAATGGAAACAAGGGTGAAACTTCGGCATTTTTCACCATTCTGCCAAGAGAAATGACTGACGAGGAGATTGTAGTACAAGTAGCCGATATGGAGTATACAGGCACTCCCCTAATGCCGGAGCCATCTGTTACTTACAAGGGGACAAGCCTTATTAAAGATGTGGATTATATTGTGTCCTATGAGGATAATACAGACGGAGGAATGGCAGCGGTTCTGATTACAGGACAGGGTAATTTTACAGGAACTGTAAAAGCAATGTTTGAAGTTATTCTGCCGGAGGAACAGAGAAAACCGATAAATGGTGCTACAGCCGCAAAAATTTCAGATAGAAGTTATACAGGAGCAGGAATTGAGCCGAAAGTAGAACTTTATGACGGCGAAAAGCTGCTATGTGAATACAAGGATTATAAACTAACTTATTTTGATAACATAGAGGCAGGACGTGCCGCAGTGATTGTGCACGGAATTGGCGGATATACCGGCATAACATCCGTACCTTTTGTAATTAAACAGAGAATGCTTAACGAAACAGATGTAACCATTGAACCGATTGCAGACCAGACCTTTATGGGTACAGCAGTGAAGCCGCAGGTTGTGGTGAAAGCAGAAGGAAATACATTAAAGGCAGGAAGGGATTACACAGTAAGCTATGCAAACAATGTTAAAGTGACAAGCACTAAGGCGGCGACTGTTACAATAAAAGGAAAAGGAAGCTGCAAAGGAAACAGAAAAGTATCCTTTATAATTCTTCCAGCGTCTTTGGACGTGACACAGAATGAAGACCTAAGTATCAACGTCGCAGATGCAGCATACAACAAGGGAAAAGCAGTAAAGGCAGCAGTAACTATCACCGACGGCTCATATCAGTTGAAGGTAAACAGAGATTACACATTGAGTTACCAGAATAATACACAGGTTTCGGAGGCAGACGGAGTCAAAGCCCCTACTGTTACCATTACAGGTAAGGGAAATTATGCAGGTTCCATGACAACAAGGAATTTCCGTATCTATAAATCGGTTATGTCCAAAATTAAGGTATCAAAGATTGCGGCGCAGACCTATACCGGAACACGTATTAAGCCGCAGGTTGCCGTTACATTAAATAACCAGACTTTGCAGGAAAACGTTCACTATACGGTTTCCTATGGCACGAATATCAATGCAGGCAAAGGAGAAGTTTACATCACAGGCAAAGGCACTTACGGCGGTACGAAAAAAGTAACTTTTACAATTAAGAAGAAACCATTATCAGATGGCGTTATTTTATCTCCGATAGAAAGCGCAGTTTATACAGGAAACGTTCAAACGCCCTCTGTAACTGCCTATGATGGCAAGAAGCTGCTACGCGAAGATAGGGATTACTCTGTAAAATATACAAACAATAAAAATGCCGGAAGCGCTGCCAAAGCAACATTGACAGGCAGAGGAAACTATAGTGGAAAAATCAGTGGTACATTTTTGATAACGCCGGCGTCCCTGCTAAAAGAAAATCATCCAGATTTAAATATTTTAGTTTCGGACGCAGTATACAAAAACGGAAAGGCAGTAAAGCCAGTTATCGTGGTATCAGATGGAAATGTAATCTTAAAGGAAAAGAGGGATTATACAATTCTCTGCATGAATAATACACAGCTTTCTGACGGCACAGGCACAAATGCGCCGCAGGTAGTTATTACAGGAAAGGGCAATTATGCAGCGGATTCTGTGACAAGAACTTTCAGGATATGTACAGGAAATATTGCTTCCGTAAAAGTACCAAAGGTATCGAATCAAAACTACACTGGACTTCAAATCAGACCAACTGTGACGGTGACCGAGAAAAAAACAGGAGCACTGTTGACAGAGGGAGTGGATTATACTCTTGAATACGGCGAGAACCGCAGAACAGGCACAGGATATATCTACATAAAAGGTGCAGGCACATATGGTGGCTTAAAAACAATTAAATTTAAGATTGTATAAAGGATGTATTACAATGGAAAGTATCTCTAGGTTCAGGTCTTTGAGAACTTAGGGATACTCTTATGTTATGAAAAGTATGGGGAGGATAAAAGAGTGTTTTGTACAAAATGTGGTACTAATAATGAGGACAATAATGCATTCTGTAAAAACTGTGGTGCAAAAATGGTTATAAATAGCACAGATAATCAGAGTATTGTAGGCAATTCAGGGGTAGCCCATGCACATAATTCAATGAAAATTGTGATGATAGTAGGAGTAGCGGTATTAGTTATATTCGTTGTAGGCAGATTATTTGTGAAAAAAGAGAGTAGTAGTAACATTGTCAGTACAGTTCAAGTAACAAATACCTATGTGCCAGGAATCTATTCAGGAAGTTTGTTGTTAGGAAAAGGTAATGTAGAACTACAGATTACTGTAGATAAGGATCGTATTAGTTCTATAAATTTAACTAATGTAGATGAAAATATCACAACGTTTTATCCACTTTTGGTTCCAACATTGAACCAATTGTCTGAAATTATTATATCACAGCAGAGTATTGAAAATATAAGTTATAGTGACGAAAACCACTATACATCTATGTTATTAATGCAGACAATTTCTGAAACTCTTTCTCTTGCTCAGGTAAATGGTGAAAGTAACGAGATGGAAAACAGCCAGATTCCTTGAATGCGATTATCGTGGAGAAATATACAAATTCGTTCCACATTAGTTATACATTGAGAGAGGAGCTTTATATAACAGTTGGTTATGAGTAGTCGAGTGGAGGATACAGCATCAATGTCAATGAATTTTATGAAATGGCAGATACTATTGTTGTAGATGCAATCACATTGATAACAAGATAGAGATTAAATAAGAATTTGGTTGCATGGGGCAGCAAAAAGTAAGTGATTTAGTGGCAAGTTCGTTAATAGGTAATGAATAATATAAAGTTATTAGTAAGTATATGAGGAGAACAAAAGAATGTTTTGTACAAAATGTGGCACGAAAAATGAGGATAATAATGCATTCTGTAAAAGTTGTGGCGCAAAGCTGGTTACAAATAACACAGATCGCCAGAGTGTTGTAAGCAATTCAGGAGCAGTCCATGCACATAATTCAATGAAAATTATGATGATAGCAGGGGTAGCAATAATATTTGTATTCGTTGTAGGCGGATTATTATTTGGGAAAAAAGGAAGTGAAAAAGCAAATAATAGTAAACTGGGTGATTTAGTTTTTACGGTACTAGGAGAGGATCAGCAGCCAGATTCCTTGAAAGAGATTATTGCAGAAGAGTCTGGGCAGCCATTTCAGATTAGCTATACACTCGGTGAAGAACTTTATATTGTTGTGGGATATGGAGAGCAGCCGAGCGGAGGATACAGCATCTGTGTCAATGGATTTTATGAAACAAAGGATGCAATGGTTATTGATACTACATTGATTTCCCCAGGCAAGTCACAAAATGTGATTTATGAACCTACGCGACCGTATATTGTGATAAAGACTAAAAATATTGGGGATAAGACGATAAAATTTAAATAAGAATATGGTTTTAAGGTAACAAAAAGTGGGTAAATCAGCAGTGGGTTAGGCGGGATAAGATTGTTGTTAAGTATATGAGGAGGAGAAAAAAGTGTTTTGTACAAAATGTGGTACGAATAATGAGGATAATAATGTATTCTGTAAGAATTGTGGCGCAAAACTGGTAAAGCCAGCAGTAAACAGTTCAGTTAGTTCTGTACCATCCAGTCAGGATACATCAGCCAGTTCAGGGGCGGCTCAGGCACGTAAGCCAGTAAATAGTGTGCTGTTCGCAGGAATTGCAGCAGTAGTGATTCTGATTATTGTGGTTGTTGGGGTACTGATGAATGCTGGGAAAGGCGGAAAGACTTTACTTGAACGAATAGAGCTTGGAAAAACGAGTCTTGTAGATGTGGAAAAGTATTTCGACAAGAATAATCTGGGCAGTACTTGGGGAAAAGAAAACACATGGTATGGAGCAGATAATGGTATATGGCTTGAAGTGCCCGATTGGAATGCGACAGGCTGGGGAGTTGACGAAACTATGCTATGGAATAATCAGAATATTTATGATAGATTTCTAATACATAATGATTTAAGTGATACTTTGTGGGGAGCTGATTGTGATTATTTTTTGGCAATGTCAGGCAGGGAAGACGATAAAGATAAAGAGCGAAAAGTCTTATTTATGGCAGGTATTGTTCAGGTGGATGGAAGTGCAGGAGAACGAGAATTTCGGCAGAATTTAAATGAGTACTTAAAAAAGCATCAGAAGACGGATTTGGAAAACCAGAAGTACACAGATGGTGGAGAAACCGATTTTGTGTTTTATCCTTTGGAAACAATCACCATGAATGGTGAAAAAGTATTACTCTGTTTAAATTGCAATTATGGTTTTATGGATGAAGGAATTATTCTGCTGGCACTATATGCAGAACCATACTATACAGAAAAAGCATTAAATACAATAATAAAAGAAGATGTTAAAAGCTTTTCTAATGGGTGGGTAAATTTTTATGATGATACAATTCGTGCTCATGTGAGGTGGTATTATTTGTTAGCTTTGAGCAAGATGTATCCTGTATTTCACAAAACAGAACTTGAGGCAATAAAGAAAGAAGCACCAGACTTTGTTTGTTCGGCTATTGGTACAGAAGAAGACGATTTAGAAGCATTATCGAATGGTCTTGTTATACAGAAATGTAATTCAGATAAATCAAACATTGATATCCCTGAATCAATACATGGTTATCCAGTTAAAGAAATAGCAGATGGTGCATTTTCAGACTGTATTAATTTGAAAAGTATTAAGATTCCTGACAGTGTAACTGATATAGGCAGAAATGCCTTTTCAGGTTGCAGCAGTCTGACAGAGGTTACACTTCCTAATGGTATAACAGAGATTAAAGGCGGTACATTCTCAGGCTGTAGCAGCTTGACAAATGTGAAAATTCCAAGTGGTGTAACAATTATAGGCGATAAGGCATTTCAGAATTGCGGAAGTCTGATAAATATCAATATAGAAAATAATATCACAATTATAGCGGATAATGCATTTGATGGCTGTGATATACTGGTATGTGAGGAGTTGAATGTCAGGTTTCCGAATGCAGTACCCAAGCCAGCGTGGCTGGAGGCATATAGGGAGTTTGAGAAAGATAGGAATTGTAATTGTATAAATTTTGTTGATGGGCATAGTTCGGGTGTTCCTTATTTAGTGGAATATGGTAGTTATCTTTATCATTATAATGGCATAGAGGTTGAGAGTACATTTTCTGCAATTAATATGGAATTTAATTCTGTATCGAATAAAGCAATGGCAAATTCTCATATTGTTTTAGATGGTGTTACGGGTTTGGATTTCTATTTAGTGGATTTATCTATGGGCAGTATAGAATTATCCTGTACAGAAATTTGGCATCATGATGGTAGCCCTTCTGAATATTTTGATAGTGATGATAATAAAATTTCTGAGGAGGAATATAATCGTATCTCAAACGAAATGAATAACCTATTTGGTTCTGGGGGATATTGGCTGGAACAGAATTATACATCCGTAGACGAAGCTTTTCAGGCATATATGTCAAACAAGGGTAGCATACCCGCATCAAACAGTACATCTGCCACGAATGCATCGGAGTCTGCTGGTACTGCTATAAGTAATAATGCTTCTGCATCAGAATATATTCTGAAGGACAGCAGTTCCCGATATCTGACAAAAGATGACTTGCAGGGATTCAGTGCAGACGATTGCAGAATTGCAAGAAATGAAATCTATGCAAGACATGGTAGAAAGTTTGACGACGAAGGCTTGCAGAGTCATTTCAACTCATGCAGTTGGTATCAGGGTACGATAGCACCAAGTGATTTTGATGAAACAATGCTGAGTGACATTGAGATTGCGAACAAAAATCTAATCGTTGAATATGAGAAAGAGAAAGGATATCGTCAGTGATGAAAAGTATCAGTCTGATTTCAGGGGTATTTCTCATGGTCATGCTGTTTTGTACAGGTTGTGGAAATAAAGAAATTCCTGTAGAAGCAGGGGAAAGTGTACAGTCTGTTGAATCTGTCTTGGAAAGTGAAGAGCTGTCACAGCAGGAGAGTGACCAAGCCAGTTATTCATCTGAAGCTTTTGATATTGCTGAAAGCACAGAAGTTCAGGTATTTGAACCTGTCACATTGTATACTACCGATAAGGTAAATTGCAGGATTGACAGCACAACGGATTCAGATGTGCTTGGGGTACTGCCGAGGAATACCGAGGTAGTCGCAGTTGGTTATAACGATGGCTGGTATCAAATCCAGTATCAGGAGGAGCTGGGGTACGTGAGGGAGGATTTCCTGACTGATGAAAAGATGGTCACGAACGGAAAACTCATTGTGATTGATGCAGGGCATCAGGCAAAGGCAGATACTTCAAAGGAGCCGATTGGTCAGGGAGCTACAGAAACCAAGATGAAAGTGTCAGGCGGAACCGCTGGTGTCAGTACAGGACTGCCTGAATATGAGCTGAATTTATCCGTTGCGTTAAAGCTTCGGGAGGAGCTGGTCGGTCGGAGCTATGATGTCATCATGTGCAGAGAGGCGAACGATGTCAATATCAGTAATTCGGAACGTGCGCAGATTGCGAATGAAAATAATGCAGATGCGTTTATCCGCATTCATGCGAATGGTTCGGAGAACGCCAGTGCAAACGGCATGATGACCATCTGCCAGACCGCATCCAATCCATATAATGGGAATCTGTATCAAAGCAGTAAGGCTCTCTCAGCTTATGTATTGGACGAGATGACAGCCAGTACAGGGGCGAAAAAAGAGCGTGTCTGGGAAACGGATACGATGAGCGGCATTAACTGGTGTCAGGTTCCTGTCACGATTGTGGAGATGGGTTATATGACGAATCCTGATGAAGATAAGCTGCTTGCAACCGATGAATATCAATATAAAATTGTTGATGGTATTGCAAACGGTATAGATTTGTTCCTGAATGAATAAGTTGGTGAGAAAAGGGTTTTTTACAGCCCTTTTTTTGTTTCTACAGGGGTACGCTTATCACGCCCTGCCCCACGGCTTCACACGGGGCGTACACAGCGGTTTTTGCCGTTCGGGTGGTTCTATGTCGCTTATAATAGGGGTAGATAATTTCAGACTGGTGAATTAATGGTTAAAATCACCCTGATGGTGTCGGGGTGGTTTTTTCTGTGTAAGGCAGTATTTTGTAGATAAAAGTTGAAATATGTATTGAAAATATAATTCAGTTGAATTATAA
>VSNQ01000146.1 GCA_009774395.1 Lachnospiraceae bacterium | reverse complement strand
AGTTCTGTGATAACTTTTATAATTTTATTTTTATCCAAATCATTATATTGTTCAATACATAATTGACTTAAAACTTCATATAACTTCGCTTCATTTAAGTGGATATTATCACAGCCGCCAATATGTAAAGTTACTCTCGTATTTTTATGGCGATTATAGCTACTCGTTCTTCCTTTTTGTAAATATGTACTACATTTCCATTCAACTACTTGCTTTTCTTTTTCCGTTTGATTGTTATTCTTTCGTGTACAACGACTATATGCCTTTCCACATAGACCACATACTAATACTCCAGAAAAAGGATATCTAATATATTCGACGGAATTATTTACCTTTTTTTCATGCGAGTATGCATACATACTTGCATGCATACTTGCATTCATTCTTGCATTCATTCTTGCTCTAGCATCAACGGCAGCATTGGCTATATCAAATAATTCATGGGATATAATTGGTTGTACGACATTTTTTCGAATTATCCATTCCGACTCGGGATTCTTAACACAATATTTTCTTTCAAAATCGTAGTGTTTCTTATTCAATATAACATCACCTGTATAAATAGGGTTTCGAATTATCTTACACACTACATTCCCTGCAATCATCTCACCCTTCCTATTACGATATCCTTCATTATATAGAATTTTTGCAATTACGTAAGAACCATATCCGTCTGCTGCCAATTCAAAAATTCTTTTTATCAAAGGAACATCTTCGAAATTAATTACGGTTTCTTTATTTACATTTTTATAACCATACGTTGCACCAGTAACAACAAAATGATTACCATTCTGTTGACGATGTTTATGTGCATTTTTTATTTTTTTACTTAGTTCACGGCTATATTCCTCTGCAAGTATTGCTTTAATGCCTGTAATTAAAGAATCATCTGGGGTATAAAATTTCCTTTCAAGATACATATATAAGCGTTTTTGATTTTGTTGTAAACAATCTAAAAATAAATACCAATCCTTTGTATTACGCATAAGACGGTCTATACTCTTTATGACAATAATATCAAACTTATTTGTTACCATATCTTCAAGAAGTCTAGTATACTCCTTACGTCCTTTTATGGTTGTACCACTTTTAGCCTCAACATATGTATCTACTAAATACCATCCCATTTCTTGTATACACTGCTTTGCTTCACGAACTTGTTGGAGCAAGGCTTCTTTTTGACTCTCTTCTTCTGTACTGCATCTACATACAGCTACAGCTCTAATTTGCTGATTCATATATATCACCCTTCTTAAGCATTTCAAGCATACGCACTTGTTCATCTATTGTAATTTGGTTTTCTTTTGCCAATATATTTATAATATTTTTAATTATATTTTTCTCTTTCCTACTCATATGGTTACCTCTATTAACTATCATTTATTTACAATATGCACACGTGTCTAAATAGTGCCTGTACGCCTACAAATAAATAAACTATATAATAAAGAAAAATTGAGAGAACATATTTCTTATTCAGGAACTGTCAAAAATAAAATATAAAGAATTCTAATATATTTATACTGATTCGTTGGCAAACATCAAAATCCCAGTTATAATATAAGGAAAGAGCAATACAAAATTCGCAGGCAATTACTATTTAGTGTGGGTGATACCTAGACTACGATTCAAGCCGCATATACAAAAATAAGGAGTACCCGTCTATGAAAAACACTATGTTCTATAAGTTCGAATACTGTTTAAAATACAAAGATACCATCGTGTTTAAATTTAATATTGGGCGAAAAACCATTTCTATGGTAAATGCTTCGCTGCTGCCCATTTCTTTAAAACAAACCCAACACGATTTTAGTTTAGTCAAAAAATTTTGTGCAAATCGCACATTAATGCTGAACCGCGAATATTGTAAAGAAATATTAACTGCCTGCGGTCTGGATTCTAACGACGATATAAGCATTAGCATCTGCATTTTGTGCAAAAGCCTTAGTTTTCGGGATAATTATTGGATATGCCGTGTTGATTCCCATGAAACGTGGAGTCAGGTAAATTTATATCAGAACGAATTTTCGTTTACAATTTCTCGTGTTGCTCTGACCGGAAATATCCGAGATCTTTCTATTGATACAATTATTGGTGAAAAAATTTTTACGGGTGAATTGACCAACAAGGGTACACGTGCAAAATGTTTTCTCCGTGAAAATGGAAAACTTTATCTATACAAAAAAGAAAGTCGTGATGAAATCAATTCTGAAATTGTAACATTTTATATAGCCGAAGCTTTAAATGTTCCCTGTGCTCAGTATTTTAAGAAAACAAAATTTGACACACTTTGTTCCGTATGTCAAATTTTTACATCAGAATCATATGAACTTATTCCATATAGAGATATTATGTCCTGCTATAATTTAAGTGAATCCCAATATACTACCAATGCATATAAAACAATTATGCAAATTTCACCCATTAATTTTATAAAAATGCAGCTATTAGATTATATAACACTAAATGTTGATCGCAACAGAGATAACTTTGGATTGCTCAGCATCAACAACAAAATCACAAGTTTATATCCTCTGTTCGATCACGATTCCTGCTTTAAAGGAAAAAGTGCAAATGGCGTTTATTTCCCAACAAGGCTTACCTTTGCCAAAACAGTAGAAATGTTAAAAAGCACATATTCAAATATTTACAATATGCTCCAATCCGATATTTTTCACTTTAAACAGACAATTGCCTCCAAACAATTTGAACAGTTTTTCCTTCGATATAAAACATTAGAGCAATACAAAAGCATGCTGCGCCGTATTAGTATACTATAGCGCATAGCATATGTATACTATAGTGCATTACATATTGCAGTATTATTTTGCCTGTATTGTTGCCTCAATAAAATACTATAAACTTTTTTCAAGCTTACGCATACTGCGAAATTCCATAGCCGCCATAATTCCTGTTGCAACAGCCGCCAATACATCCGCAATCGGTCCTGCATACAAAATCCCATCAATTCCCATAAAAAGCGGCAAAATAACAACTAATGGCAGCAGGAATAAAATTTGTCGCGTAAGAGATAAAAAGATTCCCTTTACTGGCTTTCCAATAGAAGTAAAAAATGTTGATGTAATCGGTTGCATAAAATTTAAAAAAGTAAAAAATAAAAATACCTTAAAATAACTAATACCAAATTGATAATAACTCTCTGACCCAGATCCAAACATTGCGATAATCTGCCTGGGAAATAACTGAAACAGGATAAATGACAATAGTGAGATGCTACCTCCAGCAAACATTGCTAATCGAAACGTTTCCCGCACACGTGGATATTTTCTTGCACCATAGCTAAAACTTTCAATCGGCTGACTACCCTGCCCAATACCGATTACAATAGAAAAGAATACCTGATTGACTTTCATTACGATACCAGCACATGCAAGCGGAATTGCTTCTCCATATACAGATAATTCTCCATAGTGCTTTAATGAATTATTTAGCACAATTTGCACCACCATCATAGCAAGCTGATTAAAAAAAGAAGCAGTTCCAATAGAAATAATCCGTTTTGTATATTTCCACTTTACCCCAAAATGCTTTTTTTGTAATGAAACGGTCTTATAACGTGTCATATATATGACAACAATCAAAGCAGAAATCACCTGCCCTATAACGGTGGCAAGCGCTGCCCCCTGCATCCCCATTTTCAATACCATCACAAAGAACGCATCCAGAATCGTATTAATGATTGCACCAGTCAAGTTGCAAATCATCGTCATTTTGGGGCTTCCATCTGCACGGATTAAATGTCCGCCCCCTGTTGTCAGGAGCATAAAAGGAAAACCAAATGCAGTAATCCGCACATAATCCTGTGCATATGGCAATACATCATTTGGTGCACCAAACGCACGCAACAATGGAGTTAAAAATATCTGTGAAATTGCAGCAAGCGTCAATCCACAAATAAGAAGCATGCTCACTGCATTTCCTACATAATAAGCCGCTGTTTCCCGTTCCCCTTTTCCCATTGTCAAATTAAAGCAAGATGCCCCACCAATACCAAACAATAATGCCAAAGCAAGGCATGAGGTAGACAATGGAAATGCAATATTTGTCGCCGCATTTCCTAATGTTCCGACAGCTTGTCCAATAAACAATTGGTCAACAATATTATAGAGTGCACCTACCAGCATTGCAATAATGCTGGGAATTGCAAATTTAAGCATTAAGCGCGGTACTGGTGCCGCACCCAATGGATTTTCTTTTATCCCTTGCATACAATCCCTGCTTTCTTCTGAATCTTTTTCTCTGTTGATTATCATAATTTTTCTAATTCCTTTCTAAAAGAATGAAATCCAAAAGAATGAAAGAAAGCCTATCAGGTGCTTTACCCAATAAGCTATCTTTCTTCACAATTATAATCGTGACATTTTTTCGTTTACGGTTTCATATTTAAAGATATCGCGTTCACTCCATGCATCACAGTATTCAACCCATCTTGATATTTGTAGTTGGCATTTGATGCAATTAAGCGAGTGATTCCGGTGATAATTAACCAAATATTCCCCGCTGTCGCCCTGCTGTCTGTATCCTTGCTGACTTCTCCCGCTTCTTTGCCTTCCTCAATCAATCGAATCAGGTCAAGCAGGATTTCATTGATAACGGTACCATCCTCTGTGACTTTATAAAGGGCGGTATAATGCTGAAAAAATGCGTTTCGTTCGCAGATATAAGTAAAAATAGCCTTAACTAAAGCAGCAAAATTATCATAATAAGACGCTTCCGGGTCAATTGCTGCCCTTGCATTTGCAATAAGCTCCTTATTACATCTGTCTGCAACAATCAGGTTAATTTCATCTACATCTCGAAATCGATTGTAGATTACCCTCCTATCACAGCTTAGTTCTCTGCATATTCTAGTGACTGTCAATGCATCAGGCCCCTCTTTACATCCAATCTTAACTGCCAAATTAACGATACGATTACTTGTTTCATCTTCAATTCGTTTTCCTTTTGAGAAAGCCATATCCTCACCCCATTCATGCCTTTATTTTATCAGTTACAAATGAAGATAGCAAGCGAATTGATTGAATAAATTATCTGTAACACACATTTACACTATTCTAACTCGTTCTTTGGGCAAATTGTAGTTAACATAACAAAAAACTTCTTCAATATTTCCAACAATATTGTGTTAAGCAGTTTCTATTTGTACCTTTGTATTTTTACGTTTATGCGTTTCCCGCAATGGCATTTCCTGTATAAAGTTGGTAATATTTTCCTTTCGCCTCAATTAATTCCTCATGTGTGCCACGCTCAATAATTCTGCCCTGCTCTAGAACCATAATACAGTCGCTGTTCTTGACAGTAGATAAACGATGCGCAATTACAAATGTTGTTCTGCCATTCATTAATTTATCCATACCATCTTGAACAATTTTCTCTGTACGTGTGTCAATAGAACTTGTTGCTTCGTCAAGAATCAATGCCGGCGGATCTGCAATCGCTGCTCTTGCAATTGCAAGCAGCTGCCGCTGCCCTTGACTTAAATTTGCGCCATCTCCGGTTAACAATGTATTATAACCTTCCGGAAGACGCTCAATAAATTCGTGTGCGTTTGCCAATTTGGCTGCCGCAATCACCTCCTCGTCTGTCGCGTCCAGCTTACCATACCGAATATTTTCCATTACTGTAGCAGTAAACAAATGAGTATCCTGCAAAACAATACCGAGTGAACGCCGTAAATCAGCTTTTTTAATTTTATTGACATTAATACCGTCATACCTAATTTTACCGTCTTGAATATCATAGAATCGGTTGATTAGGTTGGTAATTGTCGTCTTACCTGCGCCTGTAGAGCCAACAAAAGCAATTTTCTGTCCCGGCTGCGCATACATAATTACATTGTGAAGCACCATTTTTTCATCAGTATATCCAAAATCCACATCATCAAATTCAACCATCCCCTGCTGTCTTTGATAAGTAGTAGTATCACTGTCTTTGTGATAGTGCTTCCATGCCCACATACCTGTATGCTGGTTGGTTTCCCTTATTTCTCCATTTACTTCTTCCGCATTGACAAGCATTACATATCCATTGTCTGCCTCTGCTGTTTCGTCGATCAGCTTAAATACCCTGTCTGCTCCAGCAAGTGCCATAACAATCGAATTAAATTGCATGCTTACTTGATTTATCGGCATATTAAAGCTTTTATTGAAGTTTAAAAAGCTGGCAAGTCCGCCAAGTGTTAAACCACCGATATTTCCAATCGCCAAAATACCGCCAACAATCGCACAAACCACATAACTTAGATTGCCCAGTTGTGCATTAATCGGTCCAAGCATATTGCCGAACTGATTCGCATTATAAGCACTATCAAACAATTCATCATTCAATTCATTAAAACGCTGAATACTTTCTTCCTCGTGGCAGAACACTTTTACAACTTTCTGCCCTTCCATCATTTCCTCTACAAAACCATTGACCGCACCAATTGCCTTCTGCTGTGATACAAAATATCTTCCAGAAAGTCCTGTTGCTTTCTTTGTTACATAGAGCATTAATGCAACCATAACCAGCGTTGTAATCGTTAACGGTACGCTTAATATAAACATACTAACAAGTACGCTGACAATTGTTATTGCACTGTTTAAGCACTGCGGCAGACTTTGGCTAATCATCTGCCTTAATGTATCAATATCATTGGTGTAACATGACATAATATCGCCATGCGCATGCGTATCAAAATATTTAATTGGCAGTGATTCCATTTTATGAAACATATCATTTCGGATATTGCGCATAGTGCCTTGGCTGACATTAATCATAATACGATTATACAAATATGAAGATGCTGCGCCGATTGCATAAAAGCAGGCAACTCTTGTAATTGCATTTGCAAGTCCAGAAAAATCAGGATTATCCGTTCCCAAAAGCGGTACAATATAATTATCAATCAATGTCTGCATAAATAATGTTCCCTGTATATTGGAAAACACACCTACAAAAATACAGATTACTACTACCACAATATGCGGTGTATAATTTTTTAACACATATCCCATTAAACGTCCGAAAAGTTTCCCCGGATTTTCGATTTTGGGTTTCGCTCCCCGTGGTCCTCTCATTGGTCCTGGCATTACTGCTCACCTCCATTCTGATCGAAATCGGCATTTCCGCCGGTCTGCGATTCAAATACTTCACGATAAATCGGGCTGTTCTCCAATAACTCCTCATGTGAACCAAATGCAGAAACTTCCCCGTTATCCATTACAATAATTTTATCCGCATGTTGTACACTGCTGACTCTCTGTGCGATAATCAGCTTTGTGGTATCTGGAATTTCTTCCGCAAAAGCTTTACGGATTTTTGCGTCAGTAGCAGTATCCACAGCACTTGTACTATCATCCAATATCAGTATTTTCGGTTTTTTCAGCAATGCTCTTGCAATACATAAGCGCTGCTTCTGACCGCCTGATACATTGGCGCCACCTTGCTCAATATGTGTATGATACTTATCAGGCATTTTTTGAATAAATTCATCTGCACAGGCAAGTTTGCAGGCATGGATACATTCTTCTTCTGTTGCCTGTTTATCTCCCCAACGCAGATTATCCAAAATTGAACCACTAAAAAGGACATTCTTTTGAAGCACAACAGACACTTGATTGCGAAGCGCTTCCATATCATAACGCCGTACATCCAAACCACCAACAAGAAGTTCGCCTGAAGTTACATCATAAAGGCGGCTAATTAAATTAACAAGACTTGACTTCGCACTACCTGTACCACCAATAATGCCTATCGTTTCACCAGATTGAATGGTTAAGTTTATGTTTTTTAATACGGGTTTTCCTGACTTATGATATGCAAAGTCCACGTTTTTAAAGCAAATGCTTCCATCCTGAACCTCTTCTATCGGATTTTCAGGATTTTCAAGATCAGATTTCTCTGTCAATACCTCTGCAATACGCTTTGCACTGGCATAACTCATTGTCAGCATAACAAAAATCATAGATACCATCATTAAACTCATTAAGATGTTCATACAGTATGCCAACATACTCATCATCTCACCGGTTGTCAAACCACCCGCTACAATCATTTTCGCGCCAAGCCACGAAATTAAAAGAATACAGGTATAAACGGTCGCCTGCATTAATGGCATATTGATAACGACCAACTTTTCAGCACGCAGAAACATATTGTAAATATTATTGTTTGCTTTTTCAAATTTATTGGTTTCATAATCTTCCCGCACATATGCTTTTACCACACGAATTGCAGATACATTCTCTTGTACACTGGAATTAAGTTCATCATATTTCTCGAACACCTGACGAAAGTGCTTTGTCGCCCTTGGGATAATCAGCGCAACACAACCGCCTAAAAATACTACCGCTACCAAATAAATTGATGCAAGACGAGCATTGATTAGAAATGCCATTACCATAGCGATAATCATCGAAGCTGGTGCACGCATTGCCATACGCAGAATCATTTGGTATGCATTCTGCATATTGGTAACATCCGTCGTCAGCCTTGTAATTAAACTTGAAGTGGAATATTTGTCAATGTTTGCAAAAGAATATGTCTGAATATTTTCATACATCGCTTTCCTTAGATTCCTTGCAAAACCGGTTGATGCCTTTGCACCATATTTTGCTCCCATTATCCCCGCCCACAAACCTATCAGAGCAGCTACAATCATATAGACTCCAATTTTATAAATATGATTAAGGTTTCCTGCATTTACACCATCATCAATAATGGAAGCCATTAATAATGGTATAATCATTTCCATGATAACCTCTAAAATCATGAAAACAGGCGTAAGGATGGATTCTTTTTTAAACTCCTTAATTTGCGCGCCTAATACTTTCAGCATATATTCATCCCTTCCTTTCACAATTAATTACACAACCACCTTTGTATTGTAAAAATATTTATATTGTATCATATCATACAGTATAGTCTTGCTCCTGGATATACTACCTGCTTAAATTCACCATTAATTTTTCTGCAACCACAAAAAAGTTTTCCAACTCCTGTGGTGCAATACTGCTTAACATATCTCGCTCAATACCTTCTAGCATATCGAACGTTTTTATGGTGGTTTCACAGCCTTGCGGCGTCAGCACAATCTTTTTTAAGCGTGCGTCACCGTCTACCGCTTCTCGTCGGATATAACCTTTCTTCTCCATTAATTTTAAAATAGTAGTGACAGTAGAACGATTAATATTAAAATCCGACTCAATCGTTTTCTGGTAGATATTCTTATCTTGATTACTGTATAGATAGCCCATAATCCAGCCATGCATCAATGTCACTTCATCCAGTTCCGCTTCTGCTGCGCATTTAATAAATTTCTGCTTAAATGCACCATTTAGCATTTTTATGGTACGCCCTATTTTCTCCCCACATTTTTGTCCTTGTTTTTCCTCCTCGTTCATTTTCATACCTCATAAATTAAATACCTGCTTGCATAAAGAAAATGCATTTGTATTCGTACGATATACCTGCATCTTCTTTGCCAAAATCGGTGAAAATATATTTGTTTGATATCAAACTGTTTGTATACTAACTTATTCTAACTCAAATTTGTAAAATATGTCAATACCTATTTGGGGGTTCATTTTATTTTTATATTTTATATCCAAATCCGCCATTTATTGACACGGTGATTGTTTATGCACATAGGCTCGAGGAGAGAAGATGAATCTTCTCTTCGATTTCTTGACACTTTAAAATTTACGTATCTCTATAGAATCATCATCTGGTGTATTTTCCACGGATTTCACTACCACATCATAACCAAATTGCTCATTTACTTGTACATGTACCGTATCACCGCATTTATGCCCTACTAATGCTTTGGCAATCGGGGATTCAATACTGATAAGCCCTTGTAAAGGATTGTTGCGTACCGTTGTAACCAATCTATATTTTTCTGTTGTACCATCTTCTACAAACATCACTTCTACTGTTTTATTCAATCCGATTTCATCCACTTTGGCATCATCTTCTATTATAGTTGCTGTTTTTATCATACGCTCCAAATAACGAATACGACTCTCATTCTGGTTTTTATATTTTTTTGCAGCATAATATTCAAAATTCTCGCTTAAATCACCTTGGGCACGTGCCTCCTTTACCGCTTCTAATGCTTCCTTTCGAATCACCAGTTTGCGGTGTTCAATTTCTTCTTCCATTTTCTTTATATCGTTGCGTGTTAATCTATCGTTCATATATTTTCCTTTCCCTATATAATTCCATATGAAAAGCACCTATCTTTGATAGATGCTTTCTTTAATAAGTGTTTTTTTAATAAGTGTTCTTTTTAATAAGTG
>VSNQ01000145.1 GCA_009774395.1 Lachnospiraceae bacterium | reverse complement strand
GTACAAATTTATGTAATATTGTGCAAGTTCGATCGATAGGTAGTTTTTTATAAAAATACTTAATTATTTTTAGAAAAGAAGAATTATATAACGCTCAAGGAGGAAATGAAGCAAATGAGTTTACAGGTAGAAAAGTTAGAAGGTAATATCGCTAAGCTTACAATAGAAGCATCGGCAGAAGATTTTGAGAAGGCAGTTGACAAAGCTTACCAGAAAAACAAGAATAAGCTGAGTGTTCCGGGATTCCGCAAGGGCAAGGTACCACGCAAAATGATTGAGAAAATGTATGGCAATACAGTTTTCTATGAGGAAGCGGCAAATATTCTAATTCCTTCTGCGTATGCCAAGGCAATTGACGAGTGTACTGAGGAGGTTGTTTCACAGCCTAAAATTGAAGTTGTGCAGATTGAAGCCGGCAAACCTTTTATCTTTACAGCGGAAGTTGCGTTGAAGCCAGAGGTTACTCTTGGTGCATACAAGAGCGTAGAGATTGAGAAGGTAGATACAACGGTAACAGAGGAAGAGATTGACGAGGCTGTAAACCGTGAGCGCGAGAGTAATGCGAGAACGATTTCTGTTGAGGACAGGGCTGTGCAGGATGGCGACATGGTAGTGCTTGATTTTGAAGGATTTATGGACGGTGCTGCTTTTGAAGGCGGCAAGGGAGAAAATTATTCTTTGACCATTGGCTCAGGAACATTTATTCCGGGATTTGAGGAGCAGCTTATCGGAGCAGAGATTGACAAGGAAATAACAGTGAATGTTACATTCCCAGAGGATTACCATGCAGAAGAATTAAAAGGCAAGAACGCAGAGTTCAAATGCACCATAAAAGAGATTAAAGAGAAAGAACTTCCAGAATTGGATGATGAGTTTGCAAGTGATGTATCAGAATTTGATACAATGGAAGAATATAGGGAAGATTTAAAGAAACAGCTCACAAAGCAAAAGGAAGAAACTGCCGAGGAGGAGAAGGGCGATAAAGTGGTTGAGGCAATTATTGCTTCTTCACAGATGGATATTCCTGAGGCAATGATTGAAACACAGCAGCGCCAGATGGCGGAGGACTTTGCACGCAGAATCCAGATGCAGGGGCTTTCTTTCGAGCAGTATTTGCAGTTTACAGGGCTGACAAGGGCAGACTTTATGGAGCAGATGAAGCCGCAGACGCTGAAGCGTATCCAGTCTAGGCTTGTGCTTTGCGCAATTGCAAAGGCGGAGAATATCGAGGCGACTGAGGAAGAATATCAGGAAGAAATTCAGAAAATGGCAGATAGCTACCATATGAGCGTGGAAGAACTAACCGATATGATGGGCAAATTCGAGGAGAAGGCTGTCCGCGAAGATATCTGCATGAAGAAAGCTTATGATTTAGTGGTAGAGCAGTGTGTGGAGGTAGAAAAATAAACAGCCGAGCAAAATTATTAAATATTTATGAAATGTTTGCACGATGGAAGGAATTGCGATATACTGATTGATATCAGTATATCGGCTGTTAGAATTGAAAATGGAGGTAAAAGCCGTGAGTTTAGTCCCATATGTCATTGAACAAACAAGCCGTGGAGAACGTTCGTATGATATCTATTCCAGATTATTAAAAGAGCGTATTATTTTTCTCGGTGAAGAAGTAAATGAGGTAACTGCCAGCTTGACAGTGGCACAGTTATTGTTCTTGGAAGCGGAAGATCCGGATAAGGATATTCAGCTATACATTAACAGCCCGGGTGGTTCTGTTACCGCAGGCATGGCAATCTATGATACAATGCGCTATATTAAATGTGATGTATCAACAATCTGTATTGGTATGGCGGCAAGCATGGGGGCATTCCTTCTTGCAGGCGGTACGAAAGGGAAAAGACTAGCACTCCCAAATGCAGAGATTATGATACATCAGCCACTTGGCGGGGCGCAAGGGCAGGCAACTGAGATTGAGATTGCTGCCAAACATATTTTGCGTACCAAGGAGAAATTAAATAAAATCCTTTCAGAGAATTGTAACCAGCCTTATGATATTATTGCAGCAGATACAGAGCGCGACAATTGGAAAACTGCGCAGGAGGCTTGTGAGTACGGTTTGATTGACAGGGTAATCACAGACAGAGCGGAGCAGAAGGAAGATTAATAGTATGAATAAAGTGGTATGAATATGAGTAGAGGGAGAAAAGTGATGGCAGGAAAAAGCACTGATGGAAGGGTTCGCTGTTCGTTTTGCAATAAAACACAGGATCAGGTCAGAAAGCTGATTGCGGGGCCGGCTGGTGTTTACATCTGCGACGAATGCGTTGATATTTGTGCTGATATTATTGATGAAGAATATGACGAGGAGCAGTATGATGGAGGCATTGAAATCAATCTGCTCAAACCTGTAGAAATCAAAGAATTTTTGGACGAATATGTAATTGGTCAAGAGGAAGCAAAGAAGGTTTTGTCTGTGGCGGTTTATAATCATTATAAGCGCGTTTTGGCAGAGAAAAACTTGGATGTGGAACTTCAGAAAAGCAATATAATTATGATTGGCCCGACAGGATGCGGCAAGACATATGTGGCGCAGACTCTTGCCAAGATTATTAATGTACCATTTGCGATAGCGGATGCAACAACATTGACAGAGGCAGGCTATGTAGGAGAGGACGTAGAGAATATTCTGTTAAAACTGATACAGGCGGCGGACTATGATATTGAACGTGCGCAGTATGGGATTATCTATATCGATGAGATTGATAAGATAACAAAGAAAAGCGAGAATGTATCCATAACAAGAGATGTATCTGGCGAGGGTGTACAGCAGGCACTTTTAAAAATTGTGGAGGGTACGGTTGCGAGTGTGCCGCCGCAGGGAGGAAGAAAGCACCCGCATCAAGAACTGATTCAGATAGACACGACGAATATTTTGTTTATCTGCGGAGGTGCGTTTGACGGATTGGATAAAATTGTGGAAACAAGGCTTGACCGCAAATCCATTGGTTTTAATAAAGAGATTGCGGAAAAGTCACAGCGTGATATTGGTGCTGTGCTTAAGGAGGTAACGCCGCAGGATTTAACAAAGTTTGGCTTAATACCAGAGTTTGTAGGGCGTGTTCCAATTAATGTGTCCTTAGAGGGGCTTGATAAGAATGCGCTGGTGCGGATTCTAAAGGAGCCAAAGAGCGCGCTGATTAAACAGTATCAGAAATTATTTGAATTTGATAATGTAAAGCTTAGCTTTGAGCCTGACGCGATAGAGATGATTGCGGAGAAGGCGCTAGAGAGAAAAACTGGCGCCAGAGGTCTGCGTTCCATCATGGAAAGCGTTATGATGGATGTTATGTATGAAATCCCCTCCGATGAAACCATCGAAAGCTGCATAATTACGAAAGAAGCAGTTGAGGGAACCAGCCAGCCTTTCCTAGTGTATCGTGAAGCACGTAATGAACGCGAGAAAAAGGCGAGGTAAATTGATGAATGCGTGAAAATGCCGCCTTGCAATAGGCGGCGTTTTTGGTATAGGAAAGTAGGTTATAGATGAGCAGATTGGAATTACCTTTGGTAGCATTACGCGGATTAACCGTGCTGCCGGATATGATGATACATTTTGATTTGAGCAGAGAATATTCCAAAAATGCGGTAAACCATGCGTTAAATGGGGAGCAGCAGATATTTTTGGTAGCGCAGAAAGATCCTGACGAGGAGGAAATATCGGTAGAAACACTATATACTGTCGGAACAGTTGCTGCCGTCAAGCAAGTGACAAAGCTTCCGAATGATATTGATCGGGTAATGGTGGAAGGGGTGTCTAAGGCAAAATTGACAGAATTGGCGCTTCTTGAAGGGGACGGTGCATTTTATAACGCTGTTGTGGAACAGCCGGAGGAGGAGGAACTTGAACCGGCAAAAGAGGAAGCGTTTGTGCGTACATTAAAAGAAGTGTTTGCAACATATGTGCGATTTTATCCAAAAATCGGCAAAAGTGTAAATCGCTATTTTGACGAGGGAAGCCGCCTTGCAATTCTAATCGATCAGGTGTTGGCAAATACGCCATTTTCATATGAACAGAAACAGGCAGTCATTGAAGCGGAGGGCTTGGAGAACCAGTGCGGCGAACTTGTCAGCCTGATTATGAATGAGGCGCAGATTGCGTCAATACGGACACAGCTTGCAGTAAAAATAAGGGAAAAAATCGACAAAAATCAAAGAGAATACATTCTTAGGGAGCAATTGGAGTATATTCATGAGGAACTTGGCGATAATGATCAGTATTCTGACGTGGAGCATTTTGAGCAGGCGTTAGAGAAGCTAAAGGCAGATGCCGAAGTAAAAGAGAAGATAAAAAAAGAAATTTCGCGCTATAAAACGGTTATGGGTGTTAATTCGGAGAGCACCGTAGAGCGGATTTATATCGAAACGCTCTTGGAACTGCCTTGGAATAAAGTATCCAAAGATACCAATGATATCCATAAGGCGGAGGAGATATTAGAGCGTGACCACTATGGGCTGGAAAAGGTAAAAGAGCGTATTATAGAGTATCTGGCAGTACGAACGCTTACCAGCAAAGGCGAAACGCCGATTTTATGCTTAGTGGGACCGCCCGGAACCGGCAAAACGTCCATTGCAAAGTCAATAGCAGAGTCCCTGAACAAAAAGTATGTGCGAATTTGTCTTGGCGGTGTGCGGGATGAAGCAGAAATCCGCGGGCATAGAAAAACTTATGTCGGTGCAATGCCTGGCAGAATTGCTAATGGATTAAAGCAGGCTGGTGTCAGCAACCCCTTAATGCTTTTGGATGAAATTGACAAGGTAAGCAGCGATTATAAAGGGGATACGTCGGCTGCACTGCTTGAAGTGCTTGACCCTGAACAAAATTGCCGTTTCCGCGACCATTATATCGAAATTCCACTGGATTTATCAAGGGTGCTATTTATTGCTACAGCAAACGACGCGGGAAGGATTCCAAGGCCGCTTTTGGATAGAATGGATATTATTGAAGTTGGAAGCTATACAGCGAATGAAAAATTTCATATTGCGAAAAAATATCTAATGACAAAACAGCTTAAAAAGAATGGATTAAGCGAGGCGCAGCTAACGGTAAGTGACAATGCGCTGAAAAGTATTATTGCAAATTATACAAGGGAAGCCGGCGTCCGCAATCTGGAACGTAAATTAAGCGCAGTATGCAGAAAGGCAGCATTGGAAATTCTAAAGAGAGAACCGCAGAAAGGACAAAACAGCAATGCGAAGCACGTAGAACAAAAAGGAATTAAAATTTCTAGTCAAAATATTGAGAAATATTTAGGAAAACCACGCTATAAAGTGGATATGGCAAATGAAACGGATGATGTAGGTATTGTCCGTGGGCTCGCATGGACGAGTGTTGGCGGCGATACGCTACAGATCGAAGTAAATGTAATGCCCGGAAAAGGCGAGATTGAGCTAACAGGGCAAATGGGTGATGTAATGAAAGAATCGGCGCGCACAGGAATCAGCTATATTCGTTCGATTGCGTCGCAGTATAAAGTCGCAGCAGAGTTCTTTAAGGAAAATGATTTCCATATACATATTCCAGAGGGGGCAGTACCCAAAGATGGGCCGTCTGCTGGAATCACAATGGCAACTGCGCTGCTTTCTGCGATTACAAATACACCTGTAAAAGCAAAAGTTGCAATGACTGGAGAAATAACACTGCGTGGAAGGGTACTGCCGATCGGCGGCTTAAAAGAGAAACTTTTAGCGGCAAAAACGGCTGCTATTACAACAGTTTTAGTTCCAAAGCGTAATGAGAAGGATGTTGCCGAGATATCTAGTGAGATAAAAACAGGAATGGAGATTGTTTTTGTGGAAACAATGGAGGAAGTTGTGACGCTGGCATTTGCAACAAAACCCAGGAAAGGTCTAATGCGTTCAAAGTCCAAAAGTAAAAAGGACAACGAAACAGCCACGCCACAAAATATGGAGAAATAAGCATGGTAATAAAAAATGTTAGCCTAGAAACTGTGATTGGCGTAACCAGCCCAATTCCAAAAAATCAATTGATAGAGATTGCGTTTGCTGGAAAGAGCAATGTGGGGAAATCGTCATTAATCAATGCATTAATGAATCGCAAATCACTGGCGCGTATAAGTGCACAGCCTGGCAAAACGCAGACGATAAATTTTTATAATGTAAATCATCAATTATATTTTGTGGATTTGCCGGGGTATGGTTATGCGAAGGTAAGCTTGGAGGAAAAAGAAAAATGGGGCAAAATGGTGGAAAAGTATCTGCACCAGTCGAAAATGCTCCGCGCAGTTTTTTTGCTGGTGGATATTCGGCATGAGCCGTCTGCTAATGACAAACAAATGTACGAATGGATTCGGGCAAATGGTTTTCAGCCAATTATTATCGCAACAAAAGCCGATAAAATCAAGCGCAGCCAGTTGCAGAAGCAGGTTAAAATAGTAAAAACAGGGCTTGGCATAAAAGGAAATGATGTAATAATTCCTTTTTCCGCACTGTCGAAGCAGGGCAAAGAGGAGATATATGCACTGATAGATCAGATACTAGCAGCAGACATCCCAAGTGCGGTACAGCCCGCGGAGGAACGCCATGAGGGATAAAATCGAGAGAAATAGAAATTGCAAGCTTGTAGTGAATTTATTGATTTCATTAGCGGTGTTTCTTTTGATGATTCTGCTGGTGCCGCGCTTTTTGGTGTTTTTTATGCCGTTTATTATTGGATGGATTATTTCCTGCATTGCCAATCCGCCGGTGGTTTTTCTGGAACGAAAATTAAAAATACGGCGTAAAGCGGGCACAGTTATGGTGATTATCTGCACAATAGCGGCAGTGACAGGACTTGGTTATCTGTTTTTTTCCATATTGTTTCGGCAGTTGTCAGGTTTTATCACGGATATACCAGAGATGTGGAACGTTGTAATGCAGGATTTAAACAGTTTTGGAAATACAATAACGCAGTATTTTGGCAATGTACAGCCGAATTTGGAGGGGGTGTTTGACAATATCGGCGAGTTGTTGGGAGAAGCGATAACCAATCTTCCGGCGACCTTGGATTTTAAGTCTTTTGCGGGCATGGGTTCCATGGTTGGCAGTATTGCGAGCGTTATTATTTCCATTATTATGTGTATGTTGTCCGCTTACTTTTTTATAGCAGACAGGGAATGGGTTGGTAAGTTTATAGAGCGTGTT
This sequence comes from Lachnospiraceae bacterium, assembly GCA_009774395.1. Lineage (GTDB taxonomy): Bacteria > Bacillota > Clostridia > Lachnospirales > Lachnospiraceae > COE1. Next base: position 3,339 of record VSNQ01000145.1, on the reverse strand, counting down.
GTGCCGGAGAGTGTTACCCGAAAATATGATGTCTTTTATGGAAGTTTGAAACAGGCAGTTGGCGGCTATTTTAAAGCGCAGTTTCGCATAGAAATATGGATGTATCTGTTAATTTTAATTGGTCTTTTTGTGTTGAAAGTGCGCTATGCGCTGATTGTCGCACTGTTAATTGCTTTTCTTGATTTTCTTCCTTTTTTTGGTACAGGTACAGTATTTGTACCGTGGGCGATTATTAAGGCACTAAGCGGCGATTATATTCGTATGATAGGATTTCTAATTATCTGGGGCGTGGGGCAGTTTGCACGGCAGTTAATCCAGCCGAAAATTATGGGTGATTCTATTGGAATGGAGCCGATTCCTACTTTGTTTCTGCTCTTTATTGGATATCGTCTGGGAGGTGTCGGCGGTATGCTGGTTGCAGTACCGATTGGCATTATTGTTGTGAATATGAATGAAGCTGGATTTTTTGATACGCCCAAATACAGTTTGAAAATCCTAATTGCGAATATAAACCGTTATCGGCGACTGGATGAAGAGGATATGCGCATATTGGAGGACAAGGAAAAATAAAATGCAGAATTTTAAGATTACCATTCAATATGAAGGAACACGCTATCAGGGATGGCAGCGGCAGGAATCAACAGCCAATACGATTCAGGGGAAGCTTGAAGCGATTCTTGCGAAAATGACAGATCAGCCGTTTGTACAGGTAGATGGTTCTGGCAGAACGGATGCTGGTGTGCATGCCTATGGACAGGTGGCAAATTTTAAACTGGAAACAACCAAGACAGCACATGAAATTATGGCATATCTAAATGAGTATTTACCAGAAGATATACGGGTGGTGTCAATTGCTGTAGTACCAGAGCGGTTTCACAGCAGACTGAATGCAAAAAGAAAGATTTACCGCTATCAAATTTGGAATACAGCGGTTCCCACAGTATTTGAACGACGGTATGTCTATGTGCTGCCAGAGCCTTTGCATATCACGGCAATGCAGCAGGCGGCTTCGTTTTTGATCGGTAGGCATGATTTTAAAGCGTTTACTTCCAGCAAAAAAGGAAAGAAATCGACAGTGCGCACAATAGAGTGCATTACAATTGAACGGCTGGGAAATGAAGTGGTACTAACCTATCAAGGCGATGGATTTCTATATCATATGGTGCGCATTGTCACTGGTACACTTGTGGAGGTTGGATTGGGAATGCGCAGCGCTGACTCGGTTGCAGCGCTTTTGGAAAATGGTAAAAGGGAGCACGCAGGCGTATTGCTTCCGGCAAAGGGGTTGTGTCTAATGGAGGTACAGTATTAAATGGATGATAAAGGACTTTCACAGGCCTCCGAAAGAAAAAAAGCACTGATAACAGGTGCATCAAGAGGAATCGGCAAGGCGATAGCAGTTGCACTTGCTGCGGAGGGCTATGACTTATTTTTGACCTGTCGCCAAAATAAAGCATTACTTTTGGAAAATGCTAAGGAGTTAGAACAAAAGTTTTCAATATCCTGCCATTGTTATGCATTTCCTATTGCCAAGGAGGATAAAGTAAAGGAATTGTTTGCGGAGATTCCTTATCTGGATGTGCTGGTAAATAATGCCGGCATTTCTTATATTGGACTTATGACAGATATGTCATATTCTACATGGAAAGATGTGATAGATACAAATTTAAACGCATGTTTTTTAACGTGCCGGCAGGCGGTTCCACGCATGGTACAACGGCAAAAGGGGAAAATTATTAATATTTCCTCTGTTTGGGGAAACGTGGGTGCATCAATGGAAGTGGCATATTCTGCATCAAAGGGAGGAATGAATGCCTTTACCCGCGCTCTGGCAAAGGAACTTGCGCCAAGCAATATTCAGGTCAATGCAATTGCCTGCGGCGTGATTGACACTGATATGAACCGCTGTTTTGACCAGAATGAAATGGAATCCTTAATTCAGGAAATACCGGCTGATCGTATGGGGAAAGCAGAGGAAGTGGCGGAATTGGTAAGGACTTTAACAGAAGGAAATGCATATTTAACAGGGCAGGTTATTACATTGGACGGCGGATGGACTTAGAAATTAGAATAGAGGAGTGTTTTATTATGTATGATTTATTGATTTTGGGTTCTGGACCGGCTGGACTTGGGGCGGCGATTTATGGGATGCGTGCTGGTTTAGAACTGGCGGTTGTGGATAGAAGTTCTATTAGCGGAGGGCAGGTACTGACAACGTATGAGGTTGATAATTATTTAGGTTTTTCTGGTATCAGCGGCAGCGAAATTTCTGATAAGTTTCGGGAACACGCGGATAATCTGGGTGTACCTTTTGTAACAGCAGAAGTATCAAGGATTGAGCGGCACGAAAATATTTTTGTGCTTCACACAGACAAGGAGGACTTGGAAGCAAAAGCCGTGATTTTAGCAACAGGCGCAGCGCATTCTATGCTTGGCGTTCCCGGAGAGTTAGAGCTTGCAGGTCGTGGAGTTTCTTACTGTGCAACCTGTGATGGCGCATTTTTCCGCAAGCGTACAGTAGCTGTTGTGGGTGGTGGTGATGTAGCTGTTGAGGATGCTATTTTCCTTGCTGCAATATGCAAAAAGGTTTATCTTATTCACAGACGTGACGCGCTCCGTGCGGCGGACAGTCTACAAAAAAAATTAATGTCCCTTGAAAATATCGAAATTTTGTGGAATAGTGAAGTCAAGGAAATTCAGGGGCAGGATATGGTAGACCATATTTGGGTCTATAATAATAAAGAAAAAAGTGAACAGCAGTTTCCAGTAGATGGCATTTTTATTGCCGTTGGCGTAGAACCTAACACACAATTGTTTGAGGGACTTGTGGAGATGGATGAGGGGGGTTATATTATTGCGGATGAGGGCTGCGAAACTTCGGCTGCGGGATTGTTTGCAGCGGGGGATATCCGCAGAAAGCCAATGCGTCAGATTATTACAGCGGTTGCCGACGGTGCGAATGCCATTCACTCAGTGCAGAACTATTTCCGTGGGATGTAAGGCTGTACTTCTACGAACTGTGGTGCACATCTGGCAAAAACAGATTTTAGACAGGCTTTCAGCACTATGTGAATAATAAAAAAATATTCGTTCACAAATATTTTACATTTTTACAAATTGTTAAAAAATAGGTGAATTTGCTTAAAATATAAGCGAATATAATTGAAAATCGGTGATTATTTATAAAAAAACGGCAATTTTGTGTGCTCTTTTTATGATTTCAACAATTAGATAGAGAAGCTGGTGAAAAATCATAACTTGACATTTTATACAAGATATGTTACTTTATTTTCATGGGGCGTAATAAATTTGTAACAATTTGTTTCCAATATGAAATAT
>VSNQ01000144.1 GCA_009774395.1 Lachnospiraceae bacterium | reverse complement strand
CAATGCTCTTTTTATTTGCAATCTCCCATAAATCAAGGTTTTAGTAACAAAAAATCAGGTAGGACTTGACACTACCTTTCTTAACGAGGGGGAAAGGCTATGAAAAATGTAATTCTCTGCGGAAAAGAGATTTCAAAAACATATATGCAAGGTGGAAAAGAATCAAAAATCCTGACCCATATGGATGTGGAGATTTATGAGGGCGATTTCACGGTAATCATGGGTTCATCGGGTGCAGGAAAATCTACTCTGCTTTATGCGTTAAGCGGCATGGACACGATTACTGTGGGAAGCGTTATATTTAAGGGGCAGGAAATCAGCAGTTTTTCAGAAAAGAAAATGGCACAGCTTCGGGCGAAAGAGTTTGGTTTTATATTTCAGCAGACGCACCTTGTCAGCAACCTGACACTGTTTGAAAATGTTGCAGTGGCGGGTTATGCTGCAAAAGCAGGCAGTGTCAAAGAAATCAGGGAAAAGGCGGATATGCTGCTGTCGAAAATGCACGCTGGGGATGCGAAGGACAGATATCCGCAGCAAGTGTCAGGCGGCGAAGCACAGAGAGCAGCCATTGCAAGGGCAATGATTGGAAATCCAGGACTGCTCTTTGCCGATGAGCCAACAGGGGCACTCAATAAGGCAAACAGTCAGGAAGTGATGAAGCTTTTAATGGAATTGAACCATGACGGACAAAGCATTTTGATGGTGACACATGATGTCCGTGCGGCTCTTTGCGGAAACCGTATTTTATATTTGGAGGACGGTAAAATCCTTGATGAATTAAATCTTGTCCCATATGGGCAGGATGACTTAAAAAAACGGGAGAACAAGGTGCTGGACTGGCTTTCCGGGTTAGGGTGGTAGCGTGAAATTTTAATTTCGCACATCCTGATTTGTCCGCTTGCTTTTGTGGGAAGATGGGAGTTAGCGTGAAAAGTATTTCTAACCGCTTACAGCAGAGGCTGTTTCGCGGAGAAATACTAAGTTTCACGCCGAAAAACGCCAAAAACGGGCGTTTTTCATCAAGATTTAAGCTGTGGAGAGGAGGGTTTTATGGAAAATAAAATTTTGCTAAAAGCCGGCATAAAAAGGCATAAAGGAACACTGGCAGGGATTTTTATTCTGACATTTCTGGCAGCGGCGGCTCTCGGAACGGTAATAACGATATGGTTTAATTCCGAACAGTACATACAAAGTGAACTTGACAGAACAGGATTCGGTGAATTGACTGCATGGGTTGCCAATCTGTCACAAATTGAAGATTTGCAGGACAGTATTGAGGATTTGGACGAAATAGAGCGTGTGGAAATACAAAATCTTATTTATGCAGACTATACGGCAAATGGACTGGAATCTGACAGCGAGGGACAGCTTATCACCTATATTCCGACAGAAAACCGCTATCGTTTTTTTACGGATGATTTATCGGGATATACAGAGCCGCCTGAGTCCATACTGCCGGGTGAAGTGTATGTGCCTTCGTCAATGGTGTCTATGTTTGGAATCGGAATTGGTGATGAAATTACCTATCCTATTGCAAGGGCAGGCAGAAATCTTACACTTACCATAAAAGGTTTTTATGAGGACGTTATGATGGGAAGTTCCATGATTGGAATGAAAGGCTTCCTGATTAGCGAATCTGACCGTCGGGCAGTGTTAGAGGTGATAAAAGATGCGGGGATTGATGCGCTTGCCCGTGACGGTGCTATGTTTCATATTTTTCCGAAAGAAGAAAGCAGTCTGACCGTTTTAGAATTGAACAGGCTTTTAAATGAACAGACAGCGCTGACGGAATATACCGAGAGTGTACATAGCAAGGCTGCTATGGCAGGGTTTATGCTGATTTTGCAGAATGCGTTCAGCGGACTTCTGGCTGCGTTTGTGCTGGTGCTTTTGTTTGTTGTTTTGATTATTTTGAGTCACAGTATCAGCAGTGCGGTTGCATCTGATTTTGCCAATATGGGAATCTTAAAAACCATAGGGCTGACTGGGGTACAACTGCGTTTTTTACAGTTGGCACAATATCTTATACCTGTAGTTTTAGGGCTTGCTGCCGGATTTCTGCTTTCTGTCCCTTTAGGTGGCATTGTCACTGATGCAACCATTACTACAACGGGGGTGCGTATTCCGGCAATTCCTCCTGCTTTCGTGATGATGGCGGCATATATTCTCATTGTGATGCTGCTTGCCGGATTTATCTTTATCCGAACAAAACAAGTCGGACGCATCACGCCAATGAAAGCAATCCGCGGTGAAACGGACAGCGCTGTAAAGCAGATAAACATACCGGCAGCGTTTGGAAACGGGATTTATTTCCGTCTTGCTTTTCGCCAGCTTTCCAGTGCAAAGGACAGATATGCCGGAGTGTTTGTTGTGGCACTCCTGCTTGTATTTTTTGCTTCCATTGTCGGACGGATGGATTCCTGGCTTGGCTCTGACGGCAGGGGGATGATGGATGCGTTTAATCCGGCAGACCATGATATTGGCGTGCAGTCTTTTGGCGAACTGACACAGGAAGAATTTGAACAGACCATTTTGCAATATACCGACATTACGGATACCTATGTTCTGGCAATGCCCACCTTGGCATTGAACGGAGTTTCCTATACGGCAAATGTCATTGATGAACCTGACCGTTTTCACGTTCTGGAAGGGCGAACCTGTACCGGCGAAAATGAAATCGTTATCACGGAGTCCATTGCTTCAGATTTTGGTATCGGAATTGGCGATACCGTTACGGTTCGGGGTGACAGTGGAAACGGTGAATATATTATTTCGGGTATTTATTCCTGTGCAAATGATATGGGCGGTAATTTTGGAATGAACCGAGAAGGGTATCTTAAAGTTGGGCAGAATTATCCGAATCTTTGGTGCTGGCACTACTTTCTTGAAAATAGTTCACAAAAAATGGTGATTACAGATGCTTTGGAGAATACATATGGCGGCGATATTCATGTACATGAGAATACATGGCCGGGGTTGTTTGGCATTATTTCCGCTATGCGGGCGCTGCTCTTGTTTATGTATGTTTTAGTAATTGTTTTTATCCTTGTTGTAACGGTGATGACAAGCAGTAAGATTCTTTTTGCCGAGCAAAAAGACTTGGGAATCTATAAAGCCATTGGCTTTTCGCCGGCTTGTTTACAGCTTACTTTTTCTTTGCGGTTTGCGGTTGTTTCTTTTCTTGGAGGTTTTATTGGTATGGTATTGGCAGATATTCTTACCGATCCATTGGTAAGTCATATGATGAAGCTTGCAGGAATCAGTAATTTTTCTTCAAATCCTGAAATGTTTACGGTAGTTTTGCCTGTGGTGGCTGTAACTGTTGCGTTCGCTGTATTTAGCTGGTTTTTTGCAGTAAAAATCAGAAAAGTACCTCTTAGCGTCCTGACCGTTGAATAACTGATATGCTTATTTGCTATAGATAAATATTTGATATAAGTATTTATTATATTTGAAAACGTGAATTATAATAAAAACATGGAAAGAGATTCATATAAAGAATGAACTTCAATCATTTATATGTGCTGAACGCAGCACAGGAAAGGAAATCCTATGAAAAAGATTATTTTAAAAAATGTTTCACTGATTCTTGTATTGATCGTTGCGGCCGCTGTTTGTGCAGGATGTGGCAGCAGCAATGGCAATAACAGCAGAAATCAATCTACTGGCAGCTCCGGTTTGGAAAGCCAACCCTCTGACAGCACAGATTTGGGAAACGGAAATTCCGACGATACAGATTTTATTACGGATTCTGACTTGGATTCTAACATTGATGAGGAATCAGAAACGGATATAAACGCAGCGGAATTAACCGTATCCTTTGGAGATAGTGGTGATTCTTTTATCCTGCATCTTTATGATAATGATACGGCTCGCGCGATTGCCCGCCATGTAGGGACGGCTGAGTGGAGATTGCCGATTTACCATTATGACGACTACGAAAACTGGGAAGTGATGCAGTATTATGATATTCCGTCCCGCTATGAAATCCCGTCTGCTCCTGAAACCATTACGGAAGAAGCCGCAGGAACTGTTTATTATTCGGAACCGAACCGGATTCTTCTTTTTTATGGAGATGCAGAGGTATCAGGAGAATATACGCCTGTCGGATATTTTGACAATACGGATGAATTTCGCAGTGCAGTAGAAAACAATCCTGTTTTGGAGGGTTGGGGCAATAAAATTGTACGAATCAGCGATGGGAATTAAGCTGGCGGTCGAAAAGACTGCCCACCAGCTTATTGCGATGCACACAACCGCATAAGGAAATATACCGCTTTGCGGCGGCGGTTGGCAGCATACTTTCAGTATGCTATACTCACGGCAGATTTCATCTTGTCGTGAGTATAACCAGCAAATAAAAAAGAGGGGAGAGGAAAATCATGTATCTAAATCAATCTGACAATGCGATTATACAAAATCTGAAAGATGCTGGCTGTGACACGAAAACCATTAAAAAGTTCATGTCTGACCTGCAAAAAGGGGATGAAAAAAGCAGCCTCAAATGTTTGGATGCGCATAGAAAAAAACTGCTTGATTCCCTTCACAAAGAACAAAAATGTATTGACTGTCTGGATTATCTTGTTTACCAGATGAACAGAGCAAACAAATAATGGAATGGAGGATTCTGAAATGAAAATAATTGAAAACAAAACCTTTGATGAAGAACGTGCTTTATATGATGCCCATGATATTGTGGTTCGAAACTGTGCCTTTGATGGCCCTGCGGATGGTGAAAGCGCATTCAAAGAGTGCGGCAGCATTACTGTAGAGCACTGTTTTTTCAATCTCCGGTATCCGTTTTGGCATGATAAAGGTTTGGAACTGATAAATTCTGAAATGACTGAACTTTGCAGAGCGGCGCTTTGGTATTCTGAAAATGTGGAGATTCGTGACTCAAAACTCCACGGTATAAAAGCGCTGCGTGAATGTGCGGATATTAAAATGCACAGATGTGATGTTGTATCACCTGAATTTGGATGGTTGGTGCGCGGCATCACAATGGAGGACTGTACAGTGGAAAGCGAATATTTTATGATGCGCTCCGAACGTCTGCATTTTTGTGACGTCCGTATGAAAGGCAAATATTCATTTCAGTATATTGTGGATTCCACTTTTGAAAACTGTGTGTTTGATACAAAAGACGCATTTTGGCACGCCAAAAACATTGTGGTAAGAAACAGCGTTGTAAAAGGGGAGTACCTTGCGTGGTACAGTGAAAACATTACTTTTGAACACTGCAAAATTATTGGAACTCAGCCGCTTTGTTATTGTAAAAATCTAAAGCTCATTGACTGTGAGATGGTCGATACGGATTTGAGTTTTGAGCGTTCCGATGTGGAAGCAACCCTCACCGCCCCCATTGTCAGCATTAAAAATCCGCTGTCAGGACATATTTATGTTCCGGCAGTAGGTGAACTTATTATGGATATTCAAAACGCGCATGGTAAGGTTATCACGGAAAACTGTACCTGTAATAAAGGCGTTTGTGACTGCTGTGCGTAAAGAACAAGCGGAAAAGGAAATATGAATACAAGAAAGGAATGGGCATGATATTTAAATTTTTGCAAATCCTCTTATGCATGGCAGCTATAATTCTTTTTCTGTCAGGCTGTACAGACAGTTCTTTATCCAGAACAAATTTGCAGACTAAAAACGAAAGTTCTTCATTGGGTGACGAAGCTTCACCTGCTTCCGCAAACGATGCTGATTCGTCAAATACGCAGCAGGTGAATGTGCCGCAGCCTGATACAAATTCTGACACGGAGGAAAATATGGTGAAAAAAATGACATTGCAAATTGGAAACAGCAGCTTTACGGCAACTTTGGAGAATAACCCTGCTGTGGATGCCTTTGTAGAAATGATGAATGATTCTTCAATCATCATTCAAATGAACGATTATTCAGGTTTTGAAAAGGTTGGCTCTTTGGGAACAAACCTGCCTGCCGATGACAAACAAACTACAACACACGCAGGGGATATTGTTTTGTATAATGGGAATCAGATTGTTATCTTTTATGGCTCTAATGCATGGAGCTATACAAGGCTTGGGAAGATAGATGATCTGTCAGGCTGGGAAGATGCGCTTGGCAGCGGTGATATTACAGTTACTTTTTCTTTAGGAACTGTCAATCAATAACGCATCCATTTGACTTGTTTAAATGTCCATCTGCAGCATTAGATAATCTTGACGTAGCCCGCTACGTCTGCGATTATCTTCTTTGCAGCTGAACATTGATACAGCGTGACAGTAGTATCTTTAATGGCACAGGGACTGGTAGATTCCTCATTCCAGTTCCATTTGACCAGCGCGAAAATCAAAATGCAGAAAAATGTATAAAGCGGCTACAGATTTTCCAGTTCTTGCTGCAGTTGTTGGAGAAAAGTATTGGAGGCTCTTGAAAGAATCTGGTATTTTTTCCATACAATGCAAAGTTCTGCTTCCAGAGTAGGAAAAAGCGGTTTAAAACACAGGTTGCTGTTACCTGTTGTATTGATGAGCTTATCTAATGCAATCACATATCCAAATCCTTTTTTTACAAATTGGGCGGCATTATAGACCAGATCATAAGTAGCGACAATATTTAATTTTGCAAGGTCTGTTTTCAGCCAGGAGAACATCTCGCTATTGATGGAAGCCTGATGTGAGATGATCAGCGGCTTATCCCATAAATCTTCTGCCGAAATTGTTTCTTTTTCTGCCAGCGGGCTGTCTTTTCGCATAAGCACGCCCCACAGGTCTTTCATTGGAAGCCGGATATAATCGTACTTGCTTATATCTGTCGGGCCTACCAAAAGCCCGAAATCAATCAGACCTTTATTCAACTTTTCCATGACACGTTCTGCATCACCACTGTAAATATGGTAATGGATCAACAGATGTTTTTTTGTAAATTCTGGGCTGCCTGTGCGAGAAAAGAAATTGCTTCTGTTTCCCCGCAGCCAATATGGATTTCCCCATTGATGTTTTCGTTGGAAGAAGCCAGCTCCGCTTTTGTCTTTTCCATTAGATCGACTAATTCTTCCAATAATGAAAAGAGGACGGGTACGGAAAGTCCTGAATTTGTTGAAAACTCTGGAAGAAAGGTGGCAATAAAATGAAAAACAAGATTTGCATTGTGCTTTCATTCTTGCTGCTTTTTTATTATGACTGGATGTGGAAATAATGAAGCCAAAAATGGAGTAGAAAGCACTCTGTTGCAAACTGAAGAACAGACAGAACAATCTACGGATTATGAGCAAGTTGATGAGGAACTTTGGACGGCGCTGCTCGACCATGCCACCGTCTACACCAAGGACGACATCCGCTTCACTTTCAAGGCAGGGAACGAGGTGAAAGTCACTGGATAGGTAAAAATGTGCAAATTATTGAAATTTTTGAGCCGGGAGAAATGATCTTCCGGCTTGATTTTTTAACAATTTTTCCGATAAATATGGTATAATTGTTACAGATTGATAGGGAAAGTTACTAATTTGAATATAGAACAAATATACATCTATAATTGAGCAAATCCCCAAAAATGCACAAAAGGTTCTACGTTTTGTGTTCCTTTCGCGGACAAAACAACTACAAATCTCAAATTTTAAATTTGCTCATTTATAGTATACATAAAAATATTTTCACTTGATAATTTGGAGGAAATTTAGGATAGCAATAAAAGTATTGGATGAAGATTTGCGTTTTTTTGAACATTTGCTTGAAGAATATCCGGAAGATATTACTGTGAGCTATGATACTGGAGCAGATGGCTTATCCATTGTTCAAGTTATTATTGATGTAACAAATGTTATGGTTCCGGCGGTAGTAAGTGTGGTTGGGCTGCTGTTGACTTACAAGGCACAAATAAAGACTGAGCAACTACATCAAAAAGAATTAGAATTAAAAGAAAAGGAAATTGAGTTAAATGCGCAGGCGAAGGAGGAAGTTGAAATTCGTGTAACCAATAGTGGGGAAACGAGCATTCTCATAAAATCTAATGATCTAAAGTCAGATGGGGTAATGAAGGACAGTGTTGACGCAATTGTAAACAGAGTACGAGAGGCTTTAGAAAATGAATGCAATTGATAGGGCAAGAAAGAATATTCTTGAATTCAGAAATGTTAGAGAAGATATCATTGGAGAAACGGCTGTTGGATACTATTATGACTATCTGACAAGTGAATTGAAGGTTGACAATCTACCCATTATTATATGCAACACTTTAGAAAAAAGGACAAGTTTTGTAGAAACACATAAAAATCAGTTTTTTCTTGTATTTGATAACTATGTCGTTGAACTGTTTCATCAACTTAATGAATTTATATTACGGGATGGTACAGATGAAGATGTGGAGGCATTTTTTTATAAGACGATATCGAAAGCAGAATTAGAGACATTGGCTTTCAATTTCCGAAAGGCTATTACGGAAAGGTAAAAAGGAGTAGGATATTGGCGGTTTTGACTGAAAGGCGTATTAGCTTGACGGATAATGCTGTCGGAAAACGGGATATATAATACAAACACGGAAACTGCTCGGAGTTTTCGTGTTTGTATAAGAGTTTCCGTGATAATATAGCAGTTTTGCGTGATAGTATACAGAAAAATTGAAAAATGATAGTGGGGAAAAGGGTTGTTCAATGGCCCTTTTTGCGTTCCATTCCCGAAAAATAGTCGTTTAGTACCATCGGGTGAAAAACAGAAAAATTTTTATGGTATAATTCAGTGGATGCTTTTACTTTAGCAGGAGCGGCTTTCTGCCGAAGTAATAAGAGATAGAGCGATGGTTCTTTTGTATATAAAAAAGATGGATAAGGAGTAAGACTCAAATGAGAATACAGCGTTTAATCGGATTGCTTTGTGTTCTTGCTGATGTTGATAAAATAACAGTTCAAGAATTGGCAGACCGTTTTGAGGTATCTAAAAGAACTATTTTTCGTGATTTAGATACACTAAATCTTGCTGGGATACCTATAATTTCATATCCGGGGATCGGTGGTGGTATTTCAGTCATTGAGGGATATAAAATAGACAAAAAGATTTTATCGACTGATGATACAAGGAAAATATTTACAGCATTGAAGGGACTGAAAAGTATTGACAATGACATCTCTGTCAATAGTTTAATTGCAAAACTGTTACCAGAGGAAGAAGCAGATATATTTTCACAAAGCGAATATGTTATCAATTTTTCTGCATGGTTTGAGGACAGCATAGTACACGAAAAAGTAAATACATTACACAAAGCAATATGTAACAGACGCTGTGTTTTGCTTGAATATGTATCAAGAAATTCAAGAGAAAAAAGATTTGTAGAGCCATATAAATTGATTTTTAAACAATCAGACTGGTATCTATATGCTTTTTGCAGGAATAGGAATGATTTTCGATTGTTCAAACTTAGACGTATCATTTCCTATGAAGTTTTGGAGGATATTTTTGAGCAACGACAGATAGGTAATATCCAGCTTGAAAAAGATTATGCGAAAAATCTTTTTTCAAAGCGGAATAAAAAAGGTTCTATAAAAGTTGTATTGGAGTATGACAAAAAAGACGAATTTGAGATTACACAGAAGATAGACGCTTCATTTTTTCAAGAAATCAACAGTCAGACAGATACAGGACTTATATGTTTCTATACATCAAGTCTATCGTCTGTCAGCAATCTAATCTTTGGAGTGTTAGACAAAGTTCGAGTGGTTTCACCACCGGAACTTTATAATGATATAAAATGTCGATTGAAAATTGCACATGGATTTTATAAAGGGTGACACGTTAGCTGTCACCTTTTGTATTGTACAATAATCTGAGAAAGGTGGTAATGAAAATGAAAAAAGAAATCTTAGTTTTTATCTTCAATGGATATGCAGACTGGGAGCCTGCATATGTGTGTGCTGAATTAAATTTCTCTGATACAGGTTATGTTGTGAGGACAATCAGCCTTGACAAGAATCCCAAAGTTTCAATGGGAGGTTTTCGCGTTTTGCCCGATTATACCGTAGACAAGTACCCCACAAAATTTAATCTGCTGATTTTGGCTGGTGGGAACGCATGGGCAGAACAGAAAAACAATGATGTATTTCCCCTTGTTGAATATGCAGTTAAAAATCATATTCCAGTTGGGGCAATCTGTAATGCTGTAAACTTTATGGCGGAAAATGGCTTTTTGAATGAAATTAAGCACTCCGGCAATACCCTTGAATTTATGAAATCACAAGCACCACATTACAAAGGTGATAAGAATTTTTTAGAGGAACAAGCTGTTTGTGATGCAAATATTGTTACTGCTAATGGTTCGGGTACTTTAGAATTTGCGAGGGAAATATTAACGTTACTGAATGCAAAATCAGAGCAGACTATCACGGATTGGTATAACCTCAATAAGTTTGGATTTTATCAATAAAGGCAATATCTAATAGCGTTTCTTATTTCCTATTCAGAAAACCCTTGGAAAGCGGGGGAAACAGAGTTAATATGCCTACACGGTGGTTTGCGTTTGTGCCGCCTTATATCGGACGAAAGGCGAAAAACTTTAGGGCTGATTTGGGCGTTTAAAAATAAAAAATCTGCGATTCACGTAGCCAGATTAACCATTCACGAAGTAGACGTTAGAAATCGCCCTTATTTTTCCGATAAGTTAGTTGAGGACTGGAGGTGGCAGAAACGATAAAAATTGCGGTGTG
>VSNQ01000143.1 GCA_009774395.1 Lachnospiraceae bacterium | reverse complement strand
CCATCACCGCCACCACATATCCCTGAAACAGGAATGACGGCATATTTAACAGCAGGAAGCATATCAGCAGATATACTGTTTCAAAAGCCCGCCGCGATTTGGAATACTCCCCTAAAAAACAGGCCAACGCAGGTATAAAAAATGAAAACGCAATATAACTGCACGAACACAAAAATTTCTGTTCCCCAAAGCATCTTATGATAGCAGGCATGGAAAACATAAATAGTATAACCGCCGCCCATAAATAAGAATATATCATCTGCCGGACTAAAGAAGATTTTATGGTTACAAAACACTCTGTCAGGCCGTTCTCATGCTCCCGGCATCCCATCTGTGAAAACAAGGCCACTGAACAGATCAGCATGATGATCCACAAATAACCCTGCACATATTGGAGCGGAGCAAAAATGCTGTATATCCACAGTCCCACATTTATCACAAGGCAGCTTTTGGGCAGGCTTTTTAAGAGAAGCCTGCGCTCCATCATGAATTGGTTTGTACAGTAAATGGATTTTCCACCCTTCCGCCCTTTTTCCCGCAGGCTCCGGGAAGATGCCTTTTTGTTTTTCTCTGCCGTTTCCAGTAAAATGACCGCTGACAGGATAAGCGCCATGCTTATGGCGGTCAGGATGATCTTATCTATAAGATACTGCCAGTTCCATAAAAGGCCATGAAAAACCAGCTCCTGTCCGCCCTTACTGCCTGCAAACATCCCTCCGGGTACAAGTATGCCTGTTTCCCGCACCTCGCGCCCGATTATGGGAATCACTGCATTGTTGATACTGTCCATAACCCATCTGTAATTTCCATAATCGAATGCACTAAGCAGCGGATTGCTATAACCACTGGCTGAATAATTGACAAGGAACATTACAAAAAGGGCTGTAAGCCCGACAGCATTTCCGGCCTTGCTGCTGATAAAGGGGACACTCTCCAACAGGACTGCAAAAGCAGAGGCAAAAACAATCCCTGGATAAATGCCGATAAAAGGGCTGACAAAATCATAAAAAGACAATGGCTGATTCGGAAACCGGAAAGGGAGCATCAGAGCAGCCCCAAGTATCACAAACAGCCACATAACGGTCAGCACAGATAAATTGGAAAGGAATTTCCCGATAATATAGTTCCCCTTTTTCATATTCATGGACTGCAGGCCATACAGCAGGCCGCTTTCCCTGTCCATGCTGATATTGTTTTTTACAAAAGAAAGCCCGATCATGGGGAACAGCACCCCGCCGCATAAGGCTATGGCAATGGGAATCCATGACGGATTGGAGCCCTGGCTGAATATGCCCGGTTCCATGCAGATGGATACCAGCGGCGCTTCCACATCGGGAACGGAAAAGAACGCAAGGAACATGGCAAATATACACATGATCAGAAATGAAGACCGCCTTACCCTTTCCAGCAGATCGGCTTTCATCACCTGGTAAATGATATATAGTTTCATAGTCATCCCTCCATAACGAAAAGGCAGGCATCTTCCAGTGTGCTGTTTACCGGGACTGCCTGTTCCCAAGGCTTTTTCCGGCTTACCTGCCGTATGTGGATGCCCTTTTCAGTCTGCACCATGCTGCTGATGCCTTTCATATCTTCCCGCAGGGACGGCAGCATATACTCCCATACACACCCTTTAGCCCTTGCAATCAGTTCTTCCGGGCTGCCGTTAAAGACAAGGCTGCCCTGCTGCAACAGCAGTATCCGAGAGGCAACCGCCTCAATATCCGATACGATGTGCGTCGATAAAATGACAATCCGCTCTCTGGATAAGCGTGACAGGATATTGCGGACTGCAATCCTCTCTTCCGGGTCTAACCCGGTAGTAGGCTCATCTATAATGATGATCTGCGGGTCACCTAACAAAGCGCAGATAATGCCAACCCTCTGCTTCATGCCGCCGGAGCAGTTCCCCATACGCTTACCCTTTGCATTCTCCAAATGGAAATCCGTCAGCAGGCTGTTTATCTGTTTTTCTGCATCTTTCTTTTTTATCCCTTTTACGGATGCTATATAGGAAAGATATTCGAGTACCGTCAGATTCGGGTAAGCGGAAACCTCCTGCGGCAGATAGCCTACCATGCTTCTCATAACATTAGGATTTTTCACAATATCCTGCCCATCCAGCAGGATGCGCCCGCTCGTAGGCTTTAAGATTGTGGAAAGCAGTTTCAGGAGCGTGGTCTTTCCCGCCCCGTTCTTCCCGATCAGCCCTATAAGCTGCCCGCTGTGCAGTATGGCTCTGACATTCTGTACAGCCGTTTTATCTTTATATTTTTTCGTGATATCCTCTAAAACCAATTCCATAGGAACAACCCCTTTCCATGATTTTTTACTGCCCTTCCGCCTCCAGCTTTTCCACCTGTGCTGAAATCTCTGCGGGCAGTTTTGCCGTATATTCCTGATCCGAAAAATCAAAACTGGCTTTACAATAAATTTCATCATTGTATCGATACAGTTCAATATGTATGATCCTGTTCCCATCCGTTTTCTGCTGCCCTGCTGATGCATAACTGTCAGTCTGAAAGACATCTATCCTTTTATAGCCAGATGCCTCACCCGGTATTTCTTCCGTTTCACTTTCCCCGTCTAAAAAGTAATCGCAAAGCTTATTGACCAAATCATCTGCGGCTTTATCCGCACCACCATATTCTTTTTCTGTACTGCTTGAATAATCATAAACTGCAATGATCTGGTCTTTGCTGCTGTCCCCACACCCGCTGATAAGCAGGCAGGAAAACATGGCAAAACAGGCCATAATTTTTTTCGTTACACTCTTTTTCATTTAATCAGAATCCTCCCTTTCCCATCCCCGACGAATCGCTGTCTTTAGACGGTGTTTCAATGATAATGTTCTGCGAAAGCTCGTTCAGTAATTCCTTCGTAATCTGCAATTCAAAATCTTCCAGTGCATAATACTTCATAGCTTTCCCGCTTTCCGATATTTCCATTGCGCTGGTGACAAGCCGGGCAGTTTCCAGCTTCTTTAAATGCATATAGAGCAGAGGCCTGCTGATATTTACCAGACGGGCCAGCTCACTCACATACTGCCGCCCTTCTGCCAGTATGCCGATGATCTTTATCCGTGCCGGGTGTGAAAGGGCATCAAAAACATTGATGTAATCCTCATATTTTTTTAAGTTTAAATCTCCAACAAAATTTCCCATAATCAAATATCTTTCATCATCTTGTCAATGGCTTCTACTTTTTCCTTTATGGTCTGCAGGTCTTTTTTCATTTCGGTATTCTCACGTTTCATTTCCTCTGCAAAACTCTTAAATGTTGCCGCATCAACAATTTTTATCCTCTCCTGTTTCTCCTTGCTCCTGATAACCAGTATGATTGCAACAATGACAATAAAACCGATTGCGCCGATTATGGGCATAATGACTGCGATGTTTCCCATTTTTCTTCTCCTTTCAAATCAAATAGTTTCAGGTGTAATAATTTTATTACACCTGAAACTATTTGTCAACATATTTTTTACTTAGATATGCAACAGCAGGAAAACCATGCCAGGCCCTCCTGCTGCAAATGCTTTCAATATGTACATCCGTCTTTCAGACAGCTAATTTTATCATTCTTCTGTGTATTATCACAGAAACTCCTTACACTATCACGGGAACCCTTATATTATCACGAAAACTCCCCGTGGGTTTCCGTCATTCTTCAATACTTTCGCCTGCGAGTACCCAAATTCCTATGGCATCAATTTAAGATTGCCGCCTGCACAGTTCTGACATGAGCAGCTTAACTGTTTTGTTTTTCAATTTCCTGCATTATTTTATCTCTTAGATCATCCGGGGCAGAAAGCCCTTCAACCTTCTCCAATAGCGCCCCTCTTATTTTCTCATCCATCACAGTATCCTCAGTTCCCACAATCGAACCTTTCTTCAAAGTCAAAATGACATCCGCTTTCTGAGCCAGTTCCTTACTGTGCGTAACCATAATCACACATTTGTTTTTTTTATGCGCCAGATCTGAAAAAATAGCAATAATCTCATTTGCAGTGTCTTCGTCCAGATTTCCTGTCGGCTCGTCTGCCAGCAGGACAGGTGCATTGCTTGCCAATGCCCTCGCTATGGCAACCCTCTGCTGCTGCCCGCCGGAAAGCTGCATGACGTTGCGCCTGCTCTGGGTTTCATCCAGTCCCATTGACCTTAATAAAACCATTGCATCTTCTTTTCCGCCAAGCCTGACATTTTCAACTGGCGTAAGGTAATCAATCAGATTGTAGTTCTGAAATACAAGTGAGATGTTTTCTTTCCTATGCCCGTTTAAGCCTTTTTGCATGATATTTACACCGTTCATACAGATTTCTCCCTCCACCGGCACATCAAGCCCTGCCAGCAGGGAAAGCAGCGTGGTCTTCCCAGAGCCGCTTGTACCTAAAACAGCATACATCTTCCCTTCTTCAAAGCTGTATGATATATGATTCAATATCACCTTGTCTTTCTGCGATTTGTAATAATACATGACATCTTTTATTTCTAACATAAAGCCCTCCTAACTCATTTTGCTCAAAATTTCTTTCGGTTTCTGAACCATGACGGAAATACAGGACAGTGTAATTGCAGCCATGATGATTCCAAGAACCGATATCCCTGACAGTCAGATGACATCGCCGCTGATTTCCACCATGACGCCCACAATCTCCGCCTCCCTGTCATCTTCTATCACACCATTTGATACCATACCCGCATTTAATTGTTCCGCCTCTGCCTGCAGCTTCGTCTGGTAATCTACCAGATATTCGACAACCCCTTTAGAAACTACCGGGGATGCTGCAGCAGCAATGAGAAACGAGGCGCACCCAACCAAAATGCCCTCCAGAAGCATCTGCATGACAATACCGCATTTTGTCCTGCCAAGCGAAAGATAAATACCGATTTCGTGTACCCTGCCTTTTAACCAGAATAGAAACACCAGACATATGATAACGATACCAGCTATGCAGACCAGTATCAGGATCAGAGAACTCATTCTTTCTAATTCGCCAAAGTTCTCTGTCATCGTGTCACTCATTCCCGTATTGTCGAGAAAATCATATCTTTCCCATCCGATATCCACTGCCTGTATCCTTTCCTTTACAGTTTCGTATTCATCCACATTTTCTACCACAAAGGTTGCATACTGATACAAGGGGCTGCCCTCATTTCCCTCCGGTTTTTCGGGAAAAGGCAGATCCGTGAAGATAATATTCTCACTTCGGTAACTGTCGCCGTACATAATTGGCGTAATACCGCTGATAGAATCATAGATGCCTACCACCTCTGCTTTGTATACCGTGGAAGTCTCCCTTTCCTTCCAGTTGTTAAACTCCAGAATATCTCCCACCTGCAGTCCGTTTAAGTCCGCAATCTCTCTGGAAATGACGCATACATCTGTATCTTCCGGTGTGATCATCCTGCCTTCCTTTACTTCAATATTTCCCTTCTGGACATCAAAGTCCAGCTCCATGCAAAGGTTTCCACGGAGCGACACGCCCTGCTGCCGGTCAGAACTCGGATCTACATCCTTATCCTCGATACGTTCAAAATTGACCGGATTCACAACAGTGTTTGTGGTTGTGACGTTATATGCTTCTATCCCGTCTACTTCCGCGATTTTTAAAATGTCTTCCATCAAAAGTGTTTCAAAATCATTATCTGTCCATGTAAACCATTCTCCTGATTCAGTCTGCCCCGTATGGTATCCCCCTGCGCTGCCGCCTGCTCCCTCTCCAATCTGTTTGACAAGTTTATCCATCCGTACATGGCGGTTCGCTTCATTTTCCTCTAACCGGAATGATGCCCCGATTGCCTGTCTGCTTTCATTCTGTGTCTGTACACTGGCAGATTTACAAGCCCATCCGGCAAATATGAATACCGAAGTTATAAATATGATCAACATAAGCAGTATTGTTTTTGCCCGCTTACGCATGACAGACCGTATGCTCAGTCCAAATATATTCATGAATGTATGCCTTTCTGCATTCATTGTTATCCCTCCATTTCCGACAAAATTTCTTTCGGATGCTTTTTCAAATACGGGAACATGGCAATCACTGTCAATAGTACGAGCATACACATGCCACAGCCTAAAGCCAGCAGGCTTCCTGTATAATCTGCCTTCCAGTTCCCGCCAGCACCTTCTAATACACTTAAGCTGCTGCCTAACTTTGGCAGCAGACTGTATGCCAGGATTCCTGAAATGACAAACGAAATAATATACAGCGCCAGTCCTTCCGCCACAGCCTGCATGAACAGATTGCTCTTTTCTAACCCAAGACTTACATATACAGCAATTTCCGTCTTGCGCCCCCGCATCCACATGGACAAAAGCAGTCCTGTCACTGAACAGCCCGTTATAAGGGTGATGACCAGAACAAACATGGTAATTCTGCCTGTCTGCTCAATGGAAATCCTCATTTTTTGATAGGTATGATCATTTGCTTTAACATACGCCTTCTCACTATACCTCTCATCGAATGCCTCTACCAATTCATCCAGTTTCTCCGGTTCTGCCACATAACAGATAACCTTTGTGTAACCTTTGCGGCTTTCAGACAGGTTTTCGTCTGCCATTATATAAATCTGATTTTCAATTCTGTTTACTGTAGCAACCTTCTCTGTCTGCTGCCTTTCTGTTCCGGACAAAAATATCCCCGTTATCCTGTAAGTTTCCTGAATAACATCCCCAACCTGTAACCCGTTCTGGTCAGCCAATAGCTGGTTTATAACAATCTCATTATTGGATGAAGGAAAGTCTCCTTCAACGAGACGGTATATTTGTTCTTCAAAGGTGCTGTCCTTATCAACCCGGTTCTGTAAATGGACTGTAAATAACTGGTCTGATTGTTCATCCCCTATAACTGGTGTCAGTTCCGGGATTCCTACCTGCTCCGACCACAGACGGTTTACCCAATTTATATTGGGTATTTCCAAAATTCCCTGTACATCATCTTCGGTAAACTGCCCTGCCCCCTGCCGGATCTCCAGTATTACCTTGCTTTCTGCATTACTGCGCAAGTCTTTCATGACTTCTTCTGATGCACTTTGCATCCCCAATATGCCCAGCACCATACAGTTGACCACCATAAAGATCAGGAACAGCAATAACGATTTCAGCCTTTTCCTGCTGATATAGCAGAAAGCCCTTTGCAAACAATTCATAAGCCCTCCTATTATTGAAACCTGATAATCAGAATTTTATCTGCCGTCCAGTGATAAGTATCCTGACAAGAACCAAATACAGCGACACTGGACTGTTTTTTGACACTTTCCTTATCCGTGTCCTCCCTTGAAAGCTCCGACAATGAATCCTTACTGTAATTTATAATCTGAAAAACAGTATTGTCAGTATAGGTAATCTGGACATTATTTTCATCACTTTCTGATCCAGGAGCTACCTCTGCTAATACCTTCCCATCTGCTTCCGTACTTGCCGGAGATAAAGTAAATCCCGTTTCGGAAAACTCCACAACTGTCCCTTGCAGCTGTGCACCTTCCAAAAATTCCCCGTCACCCCGACTCCCGGATGCCCCGTCATCTGCCACATTATTATCTGCTCCCTGTTCCAGTGGAGCATCGTTTTCCCTATTTTCCTGCACCCCATCATCTGCCGCATTATTATCCGCCTGTGCCTTGTCATCTGCCACATTATTATCCGCCTGTGCACCGTCCGACACATTGTTCTGCTGTATTTCCTGCGTTGATATCTCCGGACTGCCTGCTGTATCTTTACCGCACCCTGCCAGACACATAGCTGACAATCCCACTGCACAGAAGATTCCCATCGTTTTTTTCCACATTTTTTTCATATATCTTGCCTCGCTTTGATTTTATTTGGCATGTGTACCTGGCATACATACCATGCCCACAAGCCATGACGTAAGGATAGCAGAAAAATTTCCTAAAAATCATCAAAGCAGCGGACAAATTTTAAGGATTATTTAGAAGATTTTTCGATAATTGGCTGGTATACTATCTTTAAAACTTTCTGAGGAGATGAAAAATTGAAGATTCTTATAATTGAAGATGACAAGAACCTTTGTAACATGATCAAACAGCAGCTTACAAAGGAAAGTTATATTGTGGATGCCTGTACCAGCGGCGAAGACGGAATGATCTATGCACTTAATCCCGATAATGGATATGCGCTTGCTATTATAGACCGGATGCTCCCGGTCATTGACGGGCTGACCATCATTAAAGCCATGCGTAAAAAAATGATATCCATTCCTGTGATCATCATTACCGGGATGTCGGAACTGAATGATAAAATAGACGGCCTGGATAACGGGGCAGATGATTATCTGGTAAAGCCTTTCCACATACCGGAATTGTCTGCCCGCATCCGGGCTTTGACACGCAGGCCGATGATCATATCAGAAAAAAGCAGCCTGCATTACCATGACATTTCCCTGAACCTCGGCAGGAAAGAATTGTCATGCAATAAAAACACGATACCGCTTACCCCAAAAGAGTTTCTTTTAATGTGTGCTTTTTTGGAAAAGCCGGATACAATCCTTACCCGTGAACAGCTTATGCAGAAAGTATGGGAAACGGATGCCCCGATTGAGCAGGGCAATGTCGATAATTATGTCTATTTTCTCCGCAAGCGGCTGCGGACACTGAACAGCGGCTGTTCCATTACGGCATCTTATGGTTCAGGGTATTTACTGGAGGTCTGCCATGATAAGAAACCTTAAGCGGAAATTATACTTCCTTTTTGCCAGCAGCATTATGTTTGTCTTTACAATCGTATTTTTCCTGCTGGCATCCGAAAATATAGAAACCATGCAGAATGCGGAGCTGAATTTTGTTAACAGGCAGGCTACGAATCTTATCCTGCTTTTTGAGAACTCCACAAATTATGTGGAAAATTTAGAAATCTGCGAAAAAAAATATGATTATATTTTTCGCTTATTTACAGAGCATGATGAACTGCTCTATGAAAGCACTAATATAAAAGATGCAGCCGAAACGATTGATCTCTTTCTGGAAAAGCTGAAATCCATAGAATCCGTTGTCAGCAATGAAGCCAGCTACAGCAGCTACAGCACCCAGAGCGGAACCCATACATTCCGCTCTGTAAATGACAGGCCATATTATGGCATACTCTGTTCCATTTACACCAATGAGGGATACCTGAATCTTGCCATAGTAAAGGAGAAAAGCGGGATAACAGCTTTTTCCTCCACAGTCATGCATTATTTTCTGATATGGCTCATAGTCCTCATCGCCGTCCTGTTTGTATCAGTCCTGATCATCCGGCAGGCAATGAAGCCTACTGAAAAAGCCATGCAGAGCCAGAAAAATTTTATCGCTGCCGTATCCCATGAATTAAAAACGCCCCTGGCAGTCCTGCTGTCTGCCACCGATGTCATTGAAACTTCCCCCGGATGTACTACAGACATAAAAAACCACGCTGCCCTCATTGAAACGGAAGTTTCCCGAATGGCAAGGCTGATCCAGGACCTGCTCCTGCTTTCTTCCATTGATGCAGGGAACTGGATTTTCCATAAATCAAAAATAAGTGCGGACACTTTGCTTATCAACCTATATGAAAAATTTGAGATTGTCTGCCACAAGAAATCAATCGACCTGCAGATAGAGATGCCGGAAGAATGTTTTCCCCCTCTCTTCTCTGATGAAGACCGTCTGAACCAGATCATCAGCATTTTTCTGGACAATGCGATTTCCTATTCACCGGAACAGTCTTCTATTTTGTTGGCGGCTTCCATCAAAAAGAATAATCTGGCCATCAGCATCATAGATCATGGTATTGGAATCAGCGAGGAAGATAAGAAGCATATATTTGACCGCTTTTACCGATGCGATAAGTCACGCACCAAAAAAGGCCACTATGGGTTAGGTCTTAGCGTTGCAAAAGAACTGGTTTCACTCCTTGATGGGAAGATATATTTAAGTGATACCCCTGGGGGTGGATGCACTTTCACTATTGCTATACCTTATGGAAAATCAGAATAATTTTTCGTTAGCCTTGAAAATTGGAATTTGTCATTGCTTTATTATATATCCGTTTTCCCCAAAAAGAATCAATTTCTTATACTTCCTGTTCATCAAAACGGAATTTGAACAGGGCTGCGACAAGCCGCTGTTTTATGCTGTCCTCCGTATCCCTGTCGATATGCCCGTTTTCAATAGCGGCGATTCGGATTCGTTTGCTGTAATGCCGTAAAACCTCGTCCACGGCTTCCGGCTCGCCGCTGGTCACCCGGACAATCGTTTCATAGGGCAAAAGATTCGGATTCCCCATGCGAAAGCACCTCCATTTTTCTTTGCAAGAGTTTTAGCGTCCTGCGGATTTGATACCCGGTCGTACTCCGGCAGCGTCCGTACATTTCCCCGATTTCCCGCTGTGTGTAATGCCCGAAAAAATAAAGGAATATGATTTCCCGGTTTCTCTCCGGCAAGGATAACAGGGCGGCGGCAAGTTCCCCATTGGTGAGGATAACTGTCTGACCGCAGATTGTAATGGGGTATTCTTCATAGGGTGATTCAAAATATTCTTCTGTTGTGCCTAAAGGGTAAAACTTTTCTTCTGTGAGGTATTCAAGGGATATTTTTCTTTTGTGCCGCCTGTGCTGGTCATGCCATGCAGTGATAGCTGCATTGTGGATAACAACTTTGCAAAAACCATTAAAAGTATACATGATGTGTTCCTTGTATGCTTCTGTACAAGCCATAGAAAATTCCCCCTTTCTCCCACATGGGGCGGGTGCATGATTTACGGTTACTTTTTTAATTCAGAGGGGCAGTAACAACACTTATATGCTATTGCTCCTTGATTATCTACAAGCGTGGTTATCAACACCAATGCAAAACTGTATTTATTTTTATTGTTGACTGGACTTTCCATTATCTCGTTAGAAAATTCAAAATCCGTTCATTAAAATCTTTAGCTTCTTCATACGCCGCATGTCCAAGACCATTATAAATAAACAATTCGCTATGACTAATTTTTTTGGCTATTGCAGAAGCCGCAGTTGTTCCAACAATTTTATCGCAATCCCCACCAATCACTAATGTAGGGCATACTATGTT
>VSNQ01000142.1 GCA_009774395.1 Lachnospiraceae bacterium | reverse complement strand
GATATTGTTATTACACAAAAATAAATAACGTTTCATGCCATGAAATAATGGAGTTTAAACAAGATATTTAATGAAAATATATATAACGTTTCATGAAACATATTTTGTTATACTTCCTTGGTGAAAAGAAAGGAGAAAGTATGAGTACAAACAAGTCGACTGCTGTAAAATTTACAAAAACGGCAGGAAAACCGTTAAAGCAGCGGATAATGGATAATTGGCAGCTATATTTAATGCTTTTGGTTCCTGTGGTTTTAACGATTATTTACAAGTACATACCAATGTATGGCATACAGATTGCGTTTAGAGATTACAAGGCTAGCCGCGGTATGTGGGGGAGTGAATGGGTAGGGTTGGAATGGTTTCAGCGTTTTTTCAGTGCACCAACTTGTGCGCGGATGATTAAGAACACAATATTGCTGAGTTTTTACAGTCTGTTGTGGAGTTTTCCCATTCCGATTATCTTGGCATTAATGATAAATCAATTGCGCCTTTTGCGATTTAAGAGAGTGGCACAGACCATTTTGTATGCACCGCACTTTATATCGACAATGGTTATCTGTGGTATGATAAGGATATTTTTAAGTCCTTCTGGGGGACTTATTAATTTAATCGCTGGGACGTCTGTCGATTTTCTAACAGAATCTGCGGCATTTCGTACAATTTATATTGCATCTGGTATCTGGCAGGATGCAGGGTGGGGGATAATCGTTTATATGGCAACGCTGGCCAATGTGGATACATCCTTATATGAAGCGGCAAGAGTGGACGGTGCTTCCATGTTTCAGCGAATTATCCATATTGATATTCCGGAATTGACCTCCATTATGGTGTTGAATTTAATTATGAGTGCAGGCGGTTTAATGAATGTTGGGTTTGAAAAAGTGTGGCTGCTGCAAACAGATTTGAATAAGGCGACAAGTGATGTGATAGCAGTATATGTGTATCAGCAAGGTATTGAACGCGCTAAGTACAGTTACTCGACAGCGGTGGGGTTGTTTAATACGGCAGTGAATATTATTTTGCTGATAGTGGTGAATAAGTTGGCAAGTAAAATATCTGAGGATACCAGTTTTGTATGGGAGGGGTGCGATATGAAAGAGAATACAAAATCGGGAAAACTGTCAGGTTTTTCCGAGCGAACCAGTGATATTATTTTGGCTGCTATATGTGCTGTTATTGTATTTATTGTGGCATATCCGTTGTATTATGTGTTGATTGCTTCTTTTTCAGATCCATATGATGTGTATGCAGGAAAAACCTTTCTTTTGCCTAGTGGATTTACGTTTGATGGCTATAAATCTGTTTTTGCAGATCCGAATATTATTACAGGTTTTCTAAACAGCATTCAATATACAATAGTTGGTACAGTGTTTTCGGTAGTTATGCTCTATTTAACAGCATACCCGTTAAGTGTGAAAGACCTGCCGGGCAGAAAGTTTTTTAGTATCTTCTTTATTATAACAATGTATTTTGGCGGAGGAATGGTTCCTACCTATTTAATAGTAAAAGATACAGGATTGATTAATAATATGTGGGCGTTGTTTCTTCCAGGAGGCGTAGCAGTCGGCAATATGATTATTGTTCGGAATTTTTTTGAGAACAGCATACCAAAAGAAATGATAGAGGCAGCAGGAATTGACGGTGCTTCTCAATGGACGACATTTTTGAAGATTGTAGTACCGCTGAGCCGTTCTATTATGGCAGTGATGGTGGTATTTAGTATGGTTGCGTATTGGAATGATTGGTTTACCTCTATGATTTATCTGCCGGGAACAGAGAAAGCACCGCTTCCGTTGGTACTTAGGAATATATTGATTAAAAGTTCTGCAAGTGCAAGTCAGGCGAGCATGGTTTCTGGTGGCTTTGCGGAACTAAATAAAATGACAGAGATGATTAAATTTTCATCAATTATTGTGGCGGCGCTTCCCATGTTGATAATTTATCCGTTTGTACAGAAATATTTTGAAAAGGGATTTATGGCAGGTGCTGTTAAGGGTTAGCAGTTTTATTTTATAGGAAATCTTATAGGGAATTTTGTAAGGAATTTAATAGATGTAAGGAATTTAATAGGTGTAAGGAATTTAATAGATGTAAGGAATTTAATAGGTGTAAGGAATTTATTAGAATAGAAAGGAAACAGGAGAATGAAAAAGTCAGGGATATGGAAAAAAATTGTGCCTTGTATATTGCTGTCGGTGCCAGCGGTAGTGATGACAGCGTGCGGCGGATACAATTCCACGAACGAAGTACGCGGTGTAGCGAATACAGATACTTCCCAGACAGAGTTTTCTGTAATGGGGGGCATGGGTGCACTTAGTACAAATTATAGTGATAAGCCTGTTTTAAACCAACTGCAGGAGGAGGCGGGGATTCATATTAATTGGAATTGTATGAGCGAATCCTTGGCGGAGCAGGTTAATATCCGCATTGCAGGTGGGGAGCTTCCGGATGCGTTTATGGGTGTCGGGTTTAGCAATTATGACCTTTCCCGTTATGGAGATGAAGGAACTTTCATTGATTTAACACCATATTTAACAGAAGAATATATGCCAAATTTAAGTAAAATCCTTGAAGAAAATCCGGATATCCGCAGTGCGATTACAATGGATGATGGATATATTTATGGGCTTCCATCAGGGGAGCGTATGGGTACTGCGGGTATTGGAAAAGATGAGGATTATAGTATTTATACGATCCCGCAGTTCTCTATGATCAATAAAGCATGGCTGGACGATTTGGGACTGGAGGTGCCGACAACGTTGGAAGAACTGCATACCGCGCTCAAGGCATTTAAGGACAATGATATGAGTGCAAAATATTATGGGAATGCGCAGGGAAGTACAATTCCTATGAGCACGGGATTTGATCAGTGGTGCTGGGGACAGAATATATTTTATGCGGGATTCGGTTTTACAAATTGGCCTAATGATGTTTGCAATGATTTGGTATTGCGTGATGATGGAAGTGTTGAATTTATATGTGTAACAGACCAATATCGCGATGCGATCACGTATTTTCATAATTGGTATGCAGAAGGCTTAATGGATGTTGAGATGTTTAGTCAGGATGATACACAGTTAATTGCAAAGTGTTCTCAAGGTTATGTTGGGGTTTCTACATGGTGGTATATTGAGGAATTAATGGGGGACTATGCGAAAGATTATGTATTTCTGCCTATTTTAGATGGACCAGATGGAACACATAACGTAACGGTTCGTGCCGGAAGTCCGATTACCAGCGGGCAGCTATGCATTACAAAGGCGTGTAAAAGTCCAGCAAATTTGTTGAAATTTTATGATTTGTGGTATAATCCGGAAATTGTAATGCAGCTTCATTATGGGCCGATTGGTGTTTCCTTTACTGAGCAGGATGAAAATGGTGTGTGGTTAAGCGTTAGTGATGAACAAAGTCGTGAGATCTATGGAAAGGGCAGCGGAGAACTAAGAGGCGAGCAAGAAGTTTATGGCCCAAAGCTGATTTTAAGTGACTACTATTTGACTACATTTAAAATGGAAGATCGTGCAATTGAAAGGTTGACAGATTTAAGCGAATTTTGGATGCCATATGTTGACAGTACAACTGCTTATCCTGTAGATTGTGTATTTACGGGGAGAGAATTAGACGATATTGACTGGTATAAATCTGATTTTGAATTGACTGTGAGAGAACAAGAGGGGCTTTGGCTAAAAAATGGCGGGCCGACAGATGCGGAGTGGGAAAATTATATTGAAATTTTGCGAAAGAAATGCGGCATGGATAAGCTCTTGAATGTATATCAAGCAGCATATAATCGCTATGCAGGCGTGGAAGCAAAGCCAGAGTCGTAAAGCAGAAAATGTTGCAGTCAGTATGGGGGGTAAAAAGATGAAAAAACGAGGAGGTTTGCTATGACAAGTCAGACATTACGGGAAGCACGCAAGTATGAGGAGTCTTCTGAAAAAATAATTAGAAAGGAAGACAGACCAGCATTTCATTTGTCAGCACGCACAGGCTGGATGAATGATCCAAACGGTTTTTCGTATTATAATGGAAAGTATCATATGTTTTATCAATATCATCCTTATGACGCGAATTGGGGGCCTATGCATTGGGGGCACGCAGTGAGTGATGATCTTTTGCATTGGGAGTATCTTCCGGCAGCATTGGCTCCAGATGAACGATATGATAAGGATGGATGTTTTTCGGGCAGTGCGATAGAGCTTCCTGACGGCAAACAGTTGTTAATGTATACAGGAGTTTGCAAGGAGCGGCAAAGTGATGGGGAAATCCGAGAGGTGCAGACACAATGCCTTGCAGTTGGAGATGGGATAGATTATGAAAAGTATCATAACAATCCTGTGCTGGATGAAAAAGATCTTCCGGAAGGTGCCAGCCGTTATGATTTCCGTGACCCTAAAATATGGCGGAAAGAAGATGGAACCTATTGCTGTGTAGTGGGAAATCGTCCAGCAGATGGAAGTGGACAGGTGCTTCTTTTTACCAGTCAGGATGGTTGGGAGTGGCATTATAAAAAGGTACTTGCTGCCAATAATGACCGTTTTGGAAAAATGTGGGAATGTCCGGATTTCTTTTCGTTGGACGGGGAATGGGTGTTGTTAGTCAGTCCCCAAGATATGCTGCCGCATCAGTTTGAGTACCATAATGGGAATGGAACACTTTGCTTAATTGGGAATTTTGATGAACGAACAGATACATTTACGGAACGGCATAACCAGTCAATTGATTACGGTATTGATTTTTATGCTCCTCAGACAGTACTTACACCAGACGGTCGCCGGATTATGATAGGGTGGATGCAGAATTGGGATACTTGCGGGCATAGAACTGCCAACATATTGTGGTTTGGCCAAATGAGTCTTCCACGAGAACTTTCCATAAAAAATGGCAGACTTTATCAGATGCCAATTAGAGAATTTGATGCGCTGCGGTGTGGAAAGGTTGCGCATGATAATATTACATTTTCGGATACAATCCAGTTAGAAGGGATTAAAGGGCGGCGGGTTGACATGGAACTAAATATTCGTCCAGCAGACGGAAGGGAATTGTACCAAAAATTTGCAATCCGTTTTGCGCAGAATGAGCAGTATCAGACTTCGTTAAGCTTTCGTCCAAGAGAATCAATATTAAAGATAGATAGGAAATTTTCTGGTTCCAGAAAGGCGATTATTCATCAGCGACGCAGTAAAGTAAACAGTGAGGGCGGCGTGTTGAAATTAAGGATAATTCTTGACCGTTCCAGTGTAGAAACTTTTGTGAATGATGGGGAGCAAGTAATGAGTGCAATTGTATACACCAAACAGGCAGCAGATGGTATTTCTTTTTATGCAGATGGGACTGTTACAATAGATGTTGTGAAATATGATATTATGGAATAGGTTTTCGCCTATAATTTCATATAGACAATCCGTGGGCGGCTGTGGTATAATAAAGTAATCGTATTTACAGTGCGTTTCTGTTATATCTGAATCGGGGGAGACACCCATAATTAAAAACGAGAGATGTGTAATATCAGCACTTCATTGAAAAATGAATAGGGAAGGGGAAAAACCTTGGCGAAAAATATTACCGTAGTCGATGCAATGCAGAATGTATATGGAAACACCTACCCAAAAAGGGCAAGGGGACTCGTAAAAAAGGGACGGGCGCGGTTTGTGGGAAAGAATATCATCCTGATGCTGCTGCCGCCTTGCAAAAAGGAGGAAATTTGCATGGATATAACAGATATAAGAACAGATAACGTAGAGCAGGAGGCAGGCGAACAGCAGGATATCTGCATTTTGGAGAAGATTGACCAGATTATAAAGGAAGCCTCCTATGTGACCAGTGGCATACAGCAGTTGGAACATTTGGATGAAGCGGGATGCCAAGCGGTTCTAAATAGCATTGAGCAGCGGGAGCAGACCAATCGGTGCGTGATAGGGCTGTTGACTGAAATGCAAAAGGAAGCGGCGTTTCGCTCCAGGACAGAGGCAATTCAAAAGCTGACGGATAGTATTATAAACAGCACGATAAATGATGAGGCGAAAGTAGAAAGTATTCGCGAGATTCTAAATAATATGTCAAAATAAAAGTGTTTAGGAATTAGATTCGGGATAGTGTATCTGTTTCTTAGACAAGGCAAGAACTGCCGTAAGAAAAGGACTGTCGCATAAAAGGAACGAAATAATTCCATATAATGCGGCAGTTTTTTCAACATATGGGTACATATAGGAAAATTGGTAACAGTTCAGGTAGGTCTGTGCATTTACTGCGCTGACCGTAATAAAATGTAGTGGTTGGAGGTATCCAGCCCATCGCGAAGCGATTTCCAATGGCTGGATACGTAACAGTTCAATGGGTTATCTGAACTGTTACGAAAATTGTAACGTTTTGAAAGGAGCAGGGTTTACATTATGAAAAAATATGATGTAACGGCGTTAGGTGAGTTGTTGATTGACTTTACAGAAAATGGGAAAAGTGGTCAGGGAAATCCCTTGTTTGAGGCGAATCCGGGTGGAGCGCCTTGTAATGTACTGGCAATGTTGTCTAAATTAGGGCATAAAACGACATTTATTGGAAAAGTAGGGAAGGATTTCTTCGGGCAGCAATTAAAGGAGGCTATTTCGGAAGTTGGTATTTGCGCAGACTATCTTTTTATGGACGAGGAGGTGCATACAACACTTGCCTTAGTGCATACCTATCCGGATGGGGACAGGGACTTTTCCTTTTATCGTAATCCGGGTGCAGATATGATGCTGACAGAAGCAGAGCTGCCACTGGACGTGCTGCAGGATACAAAGATATTCCATTTCGGCACGCTGTCTATGACACATGAGGGCGTGCGTGCGGCGACGAAAAAGGCTGTACAGACGGCGAAGGCAGCGGGTGCATGGATATCCTTTGATCCCAATTTAAGACCGCCGTTGTGGAAATCGTTGGACGAGGCGAAAGAGCAGGTTTTGTATGGACTGGAATATTGTGATATTTTAAAAATTTCAGACAATGAGATAACATGGCTGACCGGCGAGGAGGATTATTCTGCTGGTGTTGCGTGGATTAACAGCAGATATCATATTCCGCTAGTGCTGGTTTCTATGGGGAAAGAGGGAAGCC
Organism: Lachnospiraceae bacterium; assembly: GCA_009774395.1. Taxonomy (GTDB): domain Bacteria; phylum Bacillota; class Clostridia; order Lachnospirales; family Lachnospiraceae; genus COE1. Next base: position 4,065 of record VSNQ01000142.1, on the reverse strand, counting down.
GTGCTTATTATCAGGGAAATATGGTGGAAGTAGCACCGTTTTTACAGGAAAATACAATTGAAACAACGGGAGCCGGCGATACGTTCTGCGGCTGTGTGCTGCATTATATCTGCGAGCATGGTTTGGAGGGGCTGACGGAGAGTGGCTTAAAGGAAATGCTGGTGTTTGCCAATGCCGCAGCGTCTGTGATTACCACACGAAAAGGCGCGCTTAGGGTGATGCCAGAACGTGAGGACGTGGAGGATGTAATAAGCCGTGCGTAGAAGGATTTTGGTAGGATCATTTATTTATAGAAGGGATTCGTAAATGGGGTTTTATTTGAATAGTAAAAAGCCATATTTATTGTTTCGCGAGGATCGTTTGGCTAGATATTTTGTTGATAAGTCAAAATTATTGAACGATTTGATTCCAGTAGTGGAGTGGATTGATAATGTCGCAATAAAAAGCAATAGCGCTTTGGGAAAGGAGCTGAAATATATTTGTATTACACGTCCAAGACGGTTTGGAAAGACAATGGCGGCAAATATGATTTCGGCGTATTTTGGAAAGGGTGCGGATAGTGGTGATATATTTCGAGGGTTGGAAGCGGCGTCCTATCCTTGGTTTACAAAGCACTTAAATCAGCATCATGTAATACATATAATGTTTAATGAAATTCCAGATGAATGCACTACTTATATGCAATATATTACCCGATTTAAGAAACGGCTTTTGGCTGATTTAATGCGTGCGTTTCCTGAGGCGCAAATTGATGAGGACTGCGCCTTGTGGGATGCATTTAATAATATTATTGAATTTGGTACAGGTGATAAGTTTATTTTTATATTGGATGAATGGGATTTTATTTTTCATAGGGATTTTGTTACAGAGAAGGACAAAGCGGCTTATATTACATTTTTAAGTAATCTTTTTAAAGATCAGCCCTATGTTGAACTTGTTTATATGACTGGAATCCTGCCAATTGCAAAATATTCAAGTGGATCGGAATTGAATATGTTTTGCGAGTATACAATGACAACGGAGGAACGGTTTACACAATATTTTGGATTTATAGAAACAGAAGTGGATAAGCTTTTTGAACAGTACCAAAAATGTATAAAAGAGGGTGAAAAAATCACGCAGAAAGTTACAAGAGAAGGGCTGCGCGACTGGTATAATGGCTACCATACAAAATCAGGCGAGCGGGTCTATAATCCACGCTCTGTGGTGTTGGCGCTGACCAATAATAATTTGGGAAATTATTGGACGAGTTCAGGTCCGTATGATGAGATTAAATATTATATAGAAAAAAATACAGATGCTGTACGAGACGAGTTGGCGATGCTCGTTTCTGGTACGCCGGTATCTGCAAAAGTTAGGGAATATGCGGCAACATCTATGAATTTAACAACAAAGGACGAGATTTTTTCGGCTATGGTGGTGTATGGTTTTTTAAATTATAAGGATGGATTTGTGTCGATTCCTAATAAGGAGTTAATGAACCAATTTGCGGATATGCTTTGCAAAGAGCCTTCCTTGGGGTATGTTTACCGTCTTGCAAAGGAATCAGAAAGAATGCTGGCAGCAACAAAGGCTTTGGATACAGATACAATGGTTTCAATTTTGGAGTTTGCACATAACAGTGAAAGTCCGATATTAAATTATAATAATGAAACGGAACTTACGATGATTGTTAATATGGTATATTTGTCTGCAAGGGACAGTTATCGGATAGAACGGGAGGATAAAGCTGGCGTTGGTTTTGTGGATTTTATTTTTTATCCGTATAGGGCAGGAGATGACTGCATTATTTTGGAACTGAAAGCGGGGCATACGGCGCAAGATGCATTAAAGCAGATAAAAGACCGTGGGTATGCAATGAAATTTCAAGGAAAGCTTGGAGAAAAGCCGCAGTTTACGGGGCGGATTTTGTTAGTTGGCATTGCTTATAATAAGGGAAAGGACAAAAAACACAGCTGTAAGATAGAAGTATTCAAGAAAGAAATGGGGCTGTCGCAATAGACTTTGATTATACAAGATATCGTATAAAACACTCTTGTATATGCAGCTCTTAATGCGACAGTCCCATAAGGAAACGTGTTTTGTGTTTGCAGTATGCGAACTATTTATTAACAGTTCTTTAGGTATTTTTCAAGATAACATTGTTCAACAACGCGTTTGCCAAGCAAGGTGATTGCCTGTGTGGGGCATTGGCTGACACAACGGTAACACATTGTACATTGTGCGTCTGCGGCTACCTGCTTTTGTGTAGAATCAAAATGGATATTCTGCATAGGGCATAGTTTTACACACTTTCCGCAGCGAATACATTTGCTAGCGTTAATTTTAAGTTTATTGGAGTAATGCTTTGTCTTATTATAAAAGTATAGTCGCTGACCGAATAACCCTGCCAGATGTGGGAAAAAGCCAAGTCCTTCCTGTGTAGGGGCGCCGTTTTTTAGATTTTGGACAGCGGTTTGTATTTTTAAATCTGCCAAACGGATAAGCTGTTGATTTTTGGGGAAAGAACGTTTTAAGGCTTTTTCGTCACTGATGGAATCGGGCATTTTCAGGTGAAGTCCGCCGATAATTTTAGCGCCGTATTGGTGCAGCAGGCGCGCTAATATTCCTGCGCCGTCGCCGCTAAATAACCCCATAGTGGCAATGATAAAAATTTTTTTCCCTCTCCAAAGATCGGAGTGTGTGGTAATGTAATCTTGCAATATTTTGGGAATATTGCTAAATTGCACAGGGTATCCAATAACGAGTGCCTTGTGCTTTTGTATTTGAGGGAGGGCGGCAGGATTTTCAATAGATAATGACTGTGCAGAGGTGCTGCATTGTTTGGTAAAGCGTTCTACGCAGTATTTTGTGTTTCCGGTGCCGCTGAAATATAGTCCTATCATATATTATAGATGCTCCTTGTATAAAATTTTAGGTACTGTGAAGAAATAACATGTCAAATGGATGCGTTATTTATTGACAGTTCCTTACGTCTGCTGATAAAAGGCTGCCGCAATATGGCAGTCTGTGCAGATTTGAATATATTCGGTGCCGCAGGTGGTATAGTTTTCGCCAATCTGGGCAATATGCATCATTTTTTTGCCGCATTCTGGACAGACGGCATATTGTGCGTCATCAATAAATGCAGGAGCGCCGCCAATTGCGCAGCCTTCAAAGGGGTTGCAGTATCGAGGAGAAACAGGATTTTGGGAAAGGGTATATACAGGATGATTATTGATATCCTCGTCTTCGCAGAAGTATTCCTCGCCGTCTTCGTGGAGGATAACTTCACTTTCTCCGTTTTCTGTGTATTTGCAGAAAATTGTCCCAGCCCAAGGCAGACAGCCGCTGCAGTATTTTATTTTAATTTTTCCGTTTAATCCTAAGAAAGACAGCCGCTTGTCACTGCCGTCGATAATAAGTCGGTTTTCATAGCTTGAACCGCAGTAAGGGCATTTATCGGTGGATGCTCCACCAAAGACGGATTCTTTCATAGAGGCAGACGGATTTTCTTCTAAGGCATAGCAAGTGTCATAGTATCGTTTTTTTCGCTTTCCGTCTTCTATGCACCAGCCGCCTTCTTCGGCGTATTTTAATGGGCTGACATATAGTTTTTCACGCCAAGGTTTGGGATGTGCCTCCCATTTCTGAAAGTATTCTGCGACTGTGTCATCTCCGATAATAGCAAGTACGACAAGACAGTTGTTGGCTTTTAGCTGCTGGGTGTCGTCATGCTCTAACAAGGCAATAATACTATCCCTGATTTCTGGTATTATATCTTGATATTGGCGAAATAGCAGTTCTGCGCAATAATGGGCATTGCCTTCATCTAATAAGCTGGCAACAGCATCTTTGATTTTTTCATCTAGGTTTTCCATTGTTATCCTCCTCGCGTGTTCTACATGTGTATCAATTAATAATTCTGGATAAGAGAATCCTGTATATGGATTTTATTGTATGAACGTTTACTATTACTCCGGCTATTAAAGATCACACGAACAGCCTTGCTGATTTTCTGTATTTATCAGATTTTTTCTAAGAAATTAATGCGATTTATAACCGCCTAAGTAATATATATTATAG
>VSNQ01000141.1 GCA_009774395.1 Lachnospiraceae bacterium | reverse complement strand
AGATGTGTATAAGCGCCAGGCCAATAATTGTTCGTTTAAAGATTTTGTTGTTTTTTTCCTTGTTAGTTCTACAAGCCCAAGTTCTGTAATATCAACAACAGTTGTTGATATTCTATCTTGCTTTGCAAGGGTTCTTAATTCTTGTATAAGAAATTCTTCTTTTGCAGAATCATTCATACTGATAAAATCAATTATAATAATTCCCGTAAGATTTCGCAGGCGGATTTGCCGCATTAATTCCTGTGCTGCCTCAAGATTAATGGAATAGATATATTGTGCGTTTTCTTTTTGAGAAATATTTTTACCAGAATTTACATCAATTACATAAAGCGCTTCTGTTTTTTCAATAACAAGATAAGCACCCGATTTAAGCCATACCTTTGCCGATAATAATTCATTTAATTTTGTTTCCACACTGTAAAGTTTTTGGAGCGGATAATCTTCTTGATACAAAGAAATATTGTCTATTAAACTTGGCATATACAAAGAAGCAAATGCTTTTATTTCATGAAATAATACAGCATCATCTGTAATGATACGGATTTTTCCTGTTAGATTCTTTTCGTGTTCTTCCTGATCAGGGTATATGTAAATTTCATCACGCAAGTTCGTTAAATAATGAGGTTCTGCTTTATAAATAAAACTATAGCAGGTACGATGCAGACCCTCTCGCAATAATAATTGCATTTTTTCGCTTAATTGCATACATTCTTGTATCAATGGCTTTAAATCCATCTGTATCTCCTGCAAATTCATATCGGTATTGTCGTTTTGGTAATAAATCGGTGCCCTTCGCAACAATTCCATTGCATGAGTGCGGATAATAACCCCAAATGGTATATCGTTTGGAATAGCTGCCAAAAGCAGTTTTTTCTTATCTTTGGGACATTTCCTGGAAATATTTCTTTGCAAATTGCTGTTGGATATTACACAATATTTTCCCGCAAGTGATAAATTTGTTGTAAATACAGGATCCTTTGTGCGTACAGCCTCTTTTTCCAATTGAACAAGGATTTCATCGCCAGCTAAGATTCTGCCATCATAATTTCTGTTTGTAATAATAGGAATATAGGCATTATCCAATGGAAGAAAGCCTCTTTTATTTGGTTTATAATCAATAAAGGCAGCATTGATATTTTTAACAACATTTAAAACCTTAGCAATTACAATATCGCCAATCTTGATATCGGTTTCATCTCCCTGTGTTTTTGTAAATGCAATAGAATCCAAACGATTTGTCTGTCCTTTTATAGAAAAATACAGTACACCTTTTTGGTATTTTGTAACAATATAGCAAATGTCTTCCATTTAATAATCACTCCCAATGAAACCTAGTGGTTCTAATTTTCGATTTTCGGCAGTGCCTAGATTTAGATAGGTTTCTTCTCGTGTAATAAGTAGACTGTATGTATCTAGAACACTGTTATTTCGCTCAAAGTATGCTTTCATAACAAGACTTGGCTTGATATTACCAGAACTACTTGCATCTACAGTAAGCAGAAGTGTTTTGTTATCTTGACATAGTGAAAATGCATATAAAGATGGTTTCATATCAAAAGTAGATTCGCTGCGCTTTGTTTGTTTTGTTACAATTATCTCTGGTTGGGCAAAGAATGCTTTCACAGTTTCCTGATTAAGAAACTGCGGCTGACATCCTTCCCGAAAACATATTGAATAACTGGCAGCAGCAACGCTTGCCATTGCATTGCCAGCATTTTCAGGCAGCAATTTTACTTCTAAAATCTGAATTCCATCAACCATTTGACTATTTAGCGTTTCCAAAATCTGCGTTGAAGCTGTCAAAGAATTTACTTCAATATCCATATATTCGCCATTGCTTTCCAGCCCTATGCCCAGCGGCGCTGCAAAGGACATAATCTGATGTGGACTGAAACCTGTCGAATAGGCAATATCAATTTCTGCACGCCGTATTGCTTTTTGAAAATAGCGCATTACATCAAGATGCCCAATAAATTTCAAAACTCCATGCTTGGAAAATTTTATGCGTAATTTCATATAGTAATCTACCCCCGCTAATTTATACTGCTTAACAATTAAAATTTCCGAGTAACCTGACTATATAACATAAGCCATAATATACGTTTAACCAGTGCAGTACGGTAAATTCTGGCGTTATGTAGTATAATGTTTTCGTTCAGTGTTACAATACTACTTCGGCTATTAAAATTCTAATCACATCCTTGTTAAATATCTTATGCTTCCACTACTTTTGTACGTGGCGCAATGCAGATACCACACTGAAATTTTGTTGCGCCGCATCCATTGCATTGGACTTGGCAGTTTGGGGTAGTCTGTTCTAAAAGTGCACGCTGCCATTCTTGCTTTAAGAAGTTTTTACTAACACCGCAATCAATAAAATCCCAAGGAAAAATTTCGTCTAACGCTCGTTCTCTTGTTGTATAGAATGCAATATCAATCCCACATTCGGCAAAGGTTTCCAACCATATATCATTTTTGTAATATTCACTCCACGCATCAAAAATACAGCCTTTTTGGTATGCTGCCAAAATGACTTTACATAGTTTGCGGTCACCGCGTGCCAAAATGCCTTCCATAACACTTGCATCCGCTTCATGCCAATTATATTTAATGCTTTTTTGATTTAACTGCTCTTTAATAGCATTTTTAGTAAGATAAGCTTTTTCTAAAAATGCTTCTTTGGTACATTGTGGTGCCCACTGAAATGGCGTAAACGGCTTTGGAACAAAAAATGAGGTGCTGGATACAATCTGCACTTTTCCGTTCCGTTGTTCTTTGGGCACTGTTTCATAATATACGGCTGCAATTCGATTCGATAATTCTGCAATTCCGCGGATATCTTCTTCCGTTTCCGTTGGAAGTCCCAACATAAAATACAGTTTTACACGATTCCATCCGCCTTGAAAGGCTAAAGCGGCACCGTTTAAGATGACTTCTTCTGTTAAACCTTTGTTTATTACATTTCTAAGTCTCTGACTTCCGGCTTCTGGTGCAAATGTCAAACTGCTTTTTTTGATATCCTGCACTTTTTTCATAACATCCAGTGAAAAGGCATCTATGCGGAGGGAAGGAAGGGAAATATTCACTTTTTTTTCATGACAGTTCTCAATTAGAAAATTTACAAGGTCTTCTAATTGAGAATAGTCGCTGGAGCTTAAGGAACTAAGAGAAATCTCCTCATAACCGGTGTTGTTCAACATTTTTAATGCATATTCCTTGAGTATAGCTGCATCACGTTCCCGCACAGGCCTATAAAGTTGTCCTGCTTGACAAAAACGACAGCCGCGGGTGCAGCCCCTCTGTATCTCCAAAACAACTCTGTCTTGTGTACATTTAATAAACGGAACAACAGGCTTTTCAGGATAATAGGTATTTGTTAAATCTGTAACAAGTTCTTTGGTAATCATAACCGGCAGTTCTGCAAATTTCGGCACAAACGATTTTATCGTTCCATCTTCTTGATAGTTTACTTCATAAAACTGTGGAACATACATACCTGAAAGCTGTGCTGCCTTTTTTAAAAATTCTTCTCTGGAAAGATTTTGGTGGCGACAGTTTTTATATAGATCAAGCAATGCACGGTATTGTGTTTCTCCCTCTCCGATATAAAAAATATCAAAAAAATCAGCAATCGGTTCTGGATTATAAACGCAAGGGCCTCCTCCAATTACGATTGGGTCTTCCCAAGAACGATCCACAGCAAGCAGAGGAATCCCAGATAAATCAAGGATTTGCAGAATATTGGTATAGCACATTTCATATTGAATTGTTATTCCTAAGAAATCAAAGTTTCGAATAGAATCTTGTGATTCCAATGCAAAAAGCGGTATTTGTTCTCTTCGCATAATCGCATCTAAGTCAGGCCAAGGAGAATACACACGTTCACACCATGTATCTTCAAATTGGTTTAACATATCATATAAAATCTGAATGCCAAGGTGTGACATACCGATTTCGTATACATCAGGAAAACACATTGCGAACCGAACTGCAATTTTATCAGGTTCTTTCATGATACTATTCACTTCATTTCCTATATAACGAGCAGGCTTTTCAACCTGTAATAGAATTTTGTCGCTTAGCGCTAATTTCCTCATTCTGGTTTCCTTTCACAGACTTCCCTTCGTGGAAAGCACATCTTTAATACGAGGTTCTGTCATTACTGCACTATCCAGTGCCTTGGCAAACGCCTTAAAAATTGCTTCAATCATATGATGACTGTTTTCTCCACTTAATAGTTTAAGATGTATATTCATTCCTGCACTGTAACAAACTGCATAAAAAAATTCTTTTACCAGCGAGGTATCAAAATCTCCTACCATACTTTGCGGAAAATTGCAGTCAAATTGAAGATAAGGGCGGCTGCATAAGTCGACAGCACAAAGTGCTAATGCATCATCCATAGGAAGAATAAAATAACCATAACGCTGAATGCCTTTTTTATCTCCTACTGCTTGCTTTATCGCATTTCCAAGCACAATCCCAGCATCCTCTACCGTGTGATGTCCGTCTACATGAAGATCGCCGTTAATTTTTACATCTAAATCAAAAAAACCATGCTTTGCAAACCCTTCCAGCATATGATTAAAAAAGCCGATTCCTGTATCAATTGTAGATTTTCCTTCTCCGTCAAGGTCTAATTTCATAATAATATTTGTTTCTTTTGTAACGCGTTCAACTTCAGCGTTTCTGCTCATGCAAACCCTCCAATAAGTAATTTGATTTTTATTTATATATACTTTTTCTCAGATTCTCTATTCAAATCGAACCCGTATGGAATTGGCGTGTGCTGTCAATCCTTCTTTTTGTGCAAAAAGTTCAATATCATTGTGTACTTTCTCTAATGCTTCTTTTGAATAAGAAATAATACTGGATTTTTTGATATAATCATCCACATTTAATGGAGAGAAAAACTTTGCAGTTCCATTAGTCGGCAATACATGATTTGGGCCTGCAAAATAGTCCCCAAGCGGTTCTGAAGAGTATTCTCCTAAGAAAATTGCCCCTGCATTTTTTATTTTCGTCATAGTATCAAACGGATTTTTAGTTAATATTTCTAAGTGTTCTGAAGCGATTTCATTTGCTGCTTCTATTGCAGTTTCCATATCTGGAGCTACTAAAATATAGCCGTAATTATCTAATGATTTTTGAATAATCTCTCTGCGTTCTAAAACATTTACAAATTTGTCTATTTCTATGGAAACTTTTTCTGCCAATTCGGTGCTTGTGGTAATTAATATAGCAGATGCCAGTTCGTCATGTTCTGCCTGAGAGAGTAAATCCGTAGCAACATATTTTGGTGTGGCACTTTCATCTGCAAGCACTAATATTTCAGAAGGGCCTGCAATAGAGTCAATACTTACATGTCCATAAACTGCTCGTTTTGCCAATGCAACATAAATATTGCCTGGACCTACAATTTTATCGACTTTTGGTATTATTTCTGTACCATAAGCCATTGCAGCAATTGCCTGTGCTCCACCAACTTTAAAGATTGTATCGACACCTGCAATATCTGCTGCAGCTAATGTCGCTGGATTAACCTTGCCGTCGCTGCCTGCTGGTGTTGTCATTATAATATTGGGAACTCCTGCTACTTTTGCCGGAATGACGTTCATTAATGTAGTGGAAGGATATGCTGCTTTTCCGCCTGGAACATATACGCCGACCGTCTGCATTGGCGTGATTTTCTGCCCGAGAATCGTACCATCTTCTTTTGCATCAAACCAGCTGTTCCTTTTTTGCTTCTCATGATATGTACGGATATTGGCAGCAGAACGACGCATTACTTCTATAAATTGTTTATCCAGAACCTTATAAGCATCTTCAATTTCTTCCTGTGTTACTTGGAAGTTTTCTTTTGTAATCGTGCATTTATCAAATTTCAAATTATAATCAAATATTGCTTCTTCTTTATTCTGCTTAACGTTTTGAATAATGGAATCAACGATTTTTTCATATTCTCCATAATCAGTTGTACTTCGCTTCAATAGATTTTCAAGAAGATTTTGTTTTGTTTCATTTGTCAGCGTAATTATTTTCATTGCAGTCCTCCTAAATTATATATTGAGTTTTTCTGTTTTTTTATTTTTATTGCTTTATTTGGTTAGTGTTTATTGCGTAGAAATTGGAAAATCTTAACGTTTTTCAGTATATCTTCTATTTAGTTGGATTATTTTACATTATATTTTTCAATGCCTGTAAAATTTCTTTAATCCGCTCGGCTTCCATTTTCAAACTTACCTGATTTACAATCATACGAGCGGAAAGCGGGCAGATTTCTTCTAAAACTTCAAGTCCGTTTTCACGTAAAGTTGAACCAGTTTCGACAATATCTACAATTACATCACTTAATCCGACAATCGGCCCTAATTCTACAGAACCATTTAATTTAATAATGTCAACGGTTTGATGCTTTTGATTATAGAAATAATCCTTCGCAATTTTAGGATATTTGCTTGCGACGCGTATTCTTTCATGATGCTGTAAAAGTTCTTTGGAGGAATGGGGGCCACATACGCACATACGGCATTTTCCGAAACCAAGATCGAGCACTTCATAAACCTTTCTGCCCTCTTCCATAATAGTATCTCTGCCGACGACACCGATATCTGCCGCACCATATTCTACATAAGTTGGAACATCGGGCCCTTTTGCAAGGAAAAAACGCAGTTTTAATTCTTCGTTTACAAAAATAAGTTTACGGGAATCCTTATCCTTTATTTCTTCGCAGGTTATGCCAATTTGCTCTAATAATTCCAAGGTTTTCTTGGCAAGTCTGCCCTTGCAAAGCGCAAAAGTAAGATAACGCATATTATTGTTTGTTTTTGCGGTATTTGTTGTTGCTTTTGTTTCGTTTTCTAATATCATTTTATTGTTATTCTGCTACTTACTTAATTAAATTGCACGCTGAAAATATTTAAGTTTTGTAAAGTTAGCAGTTCCTTTCCTAGAATTTTGGTTTTATTAGAAACTGTTCGGATATTACTTTTTAATCTGTTACGGTTCTAATAATTGTATGTATCGCAGCAGAGTTGCGGGAAATTAGACACTCTTTTTTATTAAAAATAATTTTTGAAAAGTTTCTAATAGTTTCTTTTTAAGTTTAAGATTTATCTGCACAGTTGTATAAAAATTTATAGAAATATAACCTGTGCAAAATGGTTCGTGTCTGCAAATGTTTGATAGATTTCTTTGTCCTTTACTTTCTTTAACATCACAACTGACCAGCCGGCTTCCCGCTGCTTTTTCGCTTCTTGCACAGCCTTTGCGGTATCGCAGGAATATACTAAAAGCATATTTTTATTTTCTGGTAAAGGGCAAAGATTCTGCCTTGTCATTGCTAGAACAAGGTCGTCGATATTTACTACGAAACCAGTTGCTGGTGCTGGTTTTCCAAATTTTTCTAAAAGATTATCATAACGCCCGCCTTTTGCGATGGCACTTCCTGTTTTATATGTGAAAGCATTAAAAATAATTCCTGTATAATAATTATATTTGCTTACCATTGCTAAATCAAAGGAAATATATTGCTCCACATGATATAATTTTAACAATTCGTAAACTTGCTTTAAACGTTCTACTGCTTGAATCGAACGCGGATTATTTGCTACGTGAAGCGCTTCGTCAAGAATATCATAGGAACCAAAAAGACTATTTACACGAAGCAACGCTTCCATACGGTCGTTTGTTATATTTTTGCTTAACAAAAGTTCTTGTGCACCGAAATCATTCCGGTTTGAAATAAATTCACGCAATGCAAGTTCGGTTTCTTCTTCTAAATCTGCATAAGCACATAACCCTTTAAAGAAATCAATCTGTCCTATAGAAATTTGAAATTCTTTTAATCCTGCGTGGGAAAGTGCTTCTACTAACATTGCAATCAATTCGGCATCTGCTTCTGGTGATGCATCGCCAATTAGCTCCGCTCCCATTTGTGTCGTTTCCTTTAGTTTTCCTTGAAGGTTATCTGTATTAATAAAGTTATTTCCTGCATAGCAAAAACGCAGCGGAATGGTTTCGTCCATAAAATATTTTGCGGCACATCTGGCAATTGACGGTGTAAAATCGGGTCTTAATGCAAGCGTATTGCCCTCTTTATCAAAAAATTTATATAAATCCTTAGACGGAATCGTTCCGATTTCGCGGCTGAAAACATCAAAAAATTCAAAAGTTGGCGTTTGGATATCCTGATAACCAAAACTGTGCAGTTTATCGTGAAAAAGCTTCTCAATATTTTGTTTTGCTGCATATTCCGATCCATAGATATCACGTACACCCTCTGGAGTATGTACAAGCCGTTTTCCCATATAGTTCATAATATTGATTCCTCCATTATTTTTTATCGTTTTAGTTGTAAGTTTATCCTTGAAAAACTTTCACAAAATACGATACATGCTTTATCAAAGTAACGCGATAATTCATTATCATATTAGCAAAGTGCATTGAACGTAGTATACACTGTTTTTGGCTTGATGTCAAGCTAAGGAACTGTTCAAAAATAACTTTTAATATTGCTTGTCTTTTTCTCCGAGAGCACCACTCAAAAATCAATTACATAGCCCGCTATGCGCTTGATTTTTGAGTGGCACTCTCGAAGAAAAATCCTATGCGTTATTTAAAAGTTATTTATTAACAGTTCCTAAGCACATAATTTTCCCATAATCTTCTGTCTTATCTCGCATAATCTGTAATCCCTGTTCTAATTCTTCTAACGGAAATGTATGAGAAATAACTGTGGCTGGTGCGATTTTTTTATGTGAGAGCCGGTCTAAAACATAATGCCAGTCATCATCTGGAGTATGTGTAAATGAGGAATTCCAAGTACCTTTTACAGTTAATTGACTGCGTAGTAACTTCCAATAAGTATTTTTGTCCAGTTCCATATTAGAATACGGATTGCCTACTAATATAATACTGCCATTGGGAGCGGCAGTGTTTATCGCCTGTGTATATGTTTCATTTTTTCCAACACATTCTATAAATACATTGACACCTACGCCGTTTGTTTGTTCCATTAGCCATATATCGGCTGACTGTGCTGTACTATCGCAATAATGCTGTTTAGGTATACCAAATTCTGATATTTTTTGCTTCTGAAATTCCTTATTTCCTATCGTAAAAATATTTTTAAGACCTGCTTCTTGCAAAAACATTGTGATAAAAAGCCCGATTGTGCCAAGTCCGCATACGGCAACGGTATCTGTGGGATGTATATTTAATCTACGAATTGCGTGAACTGCAACTGCCATTGGCTCTAACATTGCAGCTTCTGCATAGGATACGTTTTCAGGCAATTCTATTAAATTTTCAACCGGAACTGCGGCATATTCCGCAAATCCTCCATTGGTGCGTGAGCCTAGATAACTGTAATTACGGCATAATTCGTACTGATGTTTCTGACATGATATACATTGTTTACAAGGAATTAGTGGGAAAATCCCAACACGTTTACCAATCCAATTTTTGTTTGCAGTATTGCCAACTGCTTCTACAATACCTGAAAACTCATGACCAACGATTAAAGGATGACAATGCGCACCCGTTTTATAGATTCTAGGAATATCAGAACCGCAAATACCTTCCGCTTGGACATGAATCAGTGCTTCGTGTTCTGTTATTGCTGGAATTGGTACGTTTTTTAATTGCAAATCATTGATATTATTTAAAATCCATGCTGTCACTGTTTTATAGCCTCCTTAAATCTAATTGTATCATTTCCAGATAAGGCACCATTTGCCCTATTTTTGGTTTAATAAAAAATTCTTTGTTTAATTCGTCAAATCGAAAGCTTTTGCGTCCGCCCTGCTCCATTCGTTCCCAAAATACGTCTAAATCTCGAATACTCATATAGTACATTAAATCACGGCTTGTATAATAAATCAGAAAAAACGCAATCCCTTGCTGTTTTTCAAAATCACGCATAAACTGCACCTGATGCTGGTGAATATTTTGCAGTGCAAATGTATCAACAGCGCACTCTTTTGCGTCAAAACAGACAGGAATCCCCTGTACAGCTCCTATATAGTCAACGGTGCTTTTTTGGTCAAAGTAGGCAAGTGTAATATGGCGTGTTTCTTTGTCGATTGTAATGGGCGTAATGGGGGTTGGTACCTTCTGAATCAATGCCAGTCCTCCTGCACGGTATTTTTCGTTTGTAAGATTTATCATTTCTTCTAATAGAGAACCTCGAAGTCCTCTTGAATTCCATGTAGCCATTACTGCCAGTCCTCCCCAATGATTGTTTTAAAGATTTGTGGTACATCACACTTTAGCGTTAACTGTGATGTATCCTGAAAACGTGTATCGGCAGCAGTTGGAAAGATCAGTTTGCAGCAATGGAGAAGCTGTGTTTGCACACATTGGTTGATAAAAGATTTATTGATAGATATATTACCGTATTTGGCATCACCAATAATCGGATGCCCCAATGATGCTAAATGCGCACGGATTTGATGCGTTTTTCCTGTAAAAATCTGCACTTCCAGTAAGGTAATATTATTTTTTTTTGCAACTGTTCGGAATACTGTATCAATAAAATCTGTTTTGGTTTGTAATGTTTGGGGAATATCTTCTTTATTTGTAAAAATTCGTACTTTGTTTTTAGATGTATCTTTATAAAGATATCCCTGCGAGCGTATATCCCAAGCAACCGTTCCTGAAACGATACAATAATAATATTTTTGCAGCAGCTTATTTTTAATAAGATTGCTTAAGTACTGACTGCCTGCCAATGTTTTGCCGCAGACTACCATTCCGGAAGTATTTCTGTCAAGGCGGTTACAAATGGAGGGTTTAAATGTCGCTAACGATTGCGGCGCAATCTTTTCTTTTGTCAAAAGATACCCTATCAGCCATTCATTTAAACTAATATCCGATGGCGATGCTTTCTGCGACAAAATACCTGCAGGTTTATTTACAACTAAAATATGGTTATTTTCAAATACAATTTGCAAGTCGCCGATAGCTTGATATGCGTTAATATAACTTTTGTAATAACTTTTGTTTTGTATATCTTTATATAAATTTGTTTGTACAAAATGTGATACACTATTAATTTCTTGCTTATTTTTACTTAAATCTGTTTGTGATAATTGTGATATACCGTTAATGTTTTGCTTGCTTTTATGCATATCTGTTTGTGATAATTGTGATA
>VSNQ01000140.1 GCA_009774395.1 Lachnospiraceae bacterium | reverse complement strand
CAAAAAATCTAAAGACCCAACCTATTTCGTCCAGCTGGGAATCAGGAACGGCAAAAAGACAACTACAAAAAACATCGCCAGGATCGGCAGACATTCGGAACTTCTGAAGATAACCAACGACCCTCTCTCCTATGCCAAGGAGCAGGTCGCTAAATATAATGAGGAGGCTAATAATAACAATCATGTTTCTTTGGAACTCAAAATCAACTTTGCCGAAAAACTGAAAGCCGACAGCGCCACGGCCTCTTCCAGCAGGCAGCTTAACATTGGCTATTTCTTTCTCCAGAAGCTTTACCATGACCTGGAGATCGGCTCTTTTTTTGATTATGTCACAGCCGAATCAAAGATAACCTTTGATCCAAATCTCGTAAACCGTTTCCTTACCTGTGCCCGCATCCTGAACCCGGATTCCAAACTTGGCACACACCGGCATCTGGCTGATTTTTACGAACAGCCTCAGTTCGATTACATGCATATCATGCGTACTATGGATATCATGGAGAAACATTACGACGAATACATTACCCATCTGTTTGAAAAGAGCAGCCACCTTGTAAAAAGGGATACATCCGTCTGTTTCTATGACTGCAGCAACTATTATTTCGAAATTGAAACAGAAGATGAGGATTATGTGGATGACGTAACAGGGGAAACAGTTAAGGGGCTGTGCCGATATGGTTCCTCTAAAGAACACCGCCCGAACCCGATCGTGGAGATGGGGCTGTTCATGGACAGAAATGGCATCCCCCTTTCCATGTGCATCACTTCCGGTTCCGACAATGAACAGACTACCGCCATCCCCCTTGAGAAGAAGCTCACGCAGATGTTCAAAGGGAAAAAATTCATATACTGTGCAGATGCCGGCCTTGGCTCTCTGAACATAAGGAATTTCAATTCCATGGGCGGACGTGCCTTCATTGTCACCCAGTCCATAAAGAAGCTGTCAGGTACTTTAAAACAGGCTGTCTTTAATGACTATGACTATAAGCTTCTCTCCTCTGATGCACCTGTTTCCATCGCAGATATGAAAGCTTTTGACAGGTTTGATAAAAAGAATAAGGAATTATATAACGACAGGGCCTTCAAAATCCTGCAGGCTGACAGTGCTTTCGACCTGGGGCTTTATGAGGAAAAAATACTCAAAAACGGCAAAACAAAAACGATAAAGTCAAAAGCAGCTGTAAGGCAGAAGATCATAATTACCTTTTCCAGAAAAATGATGGAATACCAGCGCTGTATCCGCAACCGCCAGATTGAACGGGCAAAAAAAATGCTTGCCACCCTTGATCCGGAAACATACAAAAAAGGCCCTCATGACGTCACGCGTTTTATAAAGCGTACTTCTTCTACGAAATCCGGTGAAGAAGTGGCTGACCTGTATGAGCTGGACAAAAATGTCATAGAAGAAGAGGAAAAATATGACGGCTATTATGCCGTGGCCACAAACCTTGACGCCCCGGCAAAGACCATTATCGAAATCAGCTCCAGCAGGTATAAGATTGAAGACTGCTTCAGGGTAATGAAAACAAACTTTTGCGCACGTCTGGTATACCATCAGAAGCCAAAGCGTATTATCGCCCACTTCATGATCTGCTATACTGCACTGCTGATCTACAGGCTGCTGGAAACAAAGCTGGATCAATATGGGACACACTTTACAATTGAAAATATCATGGAAACCCTGAATAACATGGAAGTAGCAAATATAGAGGATATGTGTTATATGTCGACATACAATAATTCGCAGGTCTGCACAGCCCTGAATGCTGTCTTTGGTCTTGGCCTGGACAAAAAATACTACCAGCCCAAAGAACTGAATAAAAAAATTAAAAAAATTTCAGGGTAGGATTTCCATACAACATCCATAATCGTGAAAAGAATGGCGTAACCCCAGCAAAATCAAGGGATAGCGCCATTTTACATTTCTTTAAGTGTTAAAAACGGGATTTTATTTTAACATAAAAAGGAAAAAACGGCAATTACAAAAATCTAAAAATTTATTGAACAGGAGGTACTTAGGTTACTTTTCACACCCGCGCCAAAATGTCTGTTTTGGGCATTTTGTGTGCATCAATGGCAACGGTACTTATGGACAGCAGGCCCGAACAGGAAACAGCACAAACCGAGCCTGTGCAAAATACACAAAAGGGTGGGAAAGTCGTATTAGAGTTCTGGTATCTCTTTGGTATACGGGAACTTATCTGCGTAAGTGTATGATGCTTTTTTACTGCATCACTTCCAAATTTTCATAAGAACTTCCGGACTGAACAGATAAAAAGTATCCGCCTGCGCAATACGTGTCATCAAATACTGTTTGTATAATGTATCCTGTATTTTCTAAATGCTGGTTGCACAAGGCAATTGTTTTTTCAAGCGTATCGTCTTCGTCTATGTCTACATAGATATTTTGCAGGCATTTTTGGATTGCAGAAAATAAATCTTCCGGAAGTTTTTGCTTTAGAAAATCTCTGACTTTTTCGGTAACATCGTTATCATATCCGCCGATAAATAAACTTTCACCATTAACAGCATCATAATACAAGAAAAAAATGTCTTCCTCTAAGAATTGTTCATTTTCTATAAAATCTGCAAAATCTTGCTGGTTTTCAATTAGTAACATTTGATGGATAACCTCAGAATAAGAAGAATAGAGCGCTGCATAATTCTGTACCTTAAATAGCATATGGATAGATTGCTTATCAGTGTTGTTCATATTTTTTATCATTCCTTTCTAGTCACAAACAAGACCTGAAAGAAGCTTTCACACTTCATAGTGCGAATTTTCTTTCACTCTTTTCCTTGACCTTCGAATATAAAATTGATTGCGGCTGTGTGCATATTGTTATACTTAGCGTTAAGCTTTTCGACGCTTAGCATACGCCAATGCCACATAAGAAGATTCAGACAAGTCAAGTATAAAGAATAATTCCATCAGTTTACAAATTTTAAAAAATTACGTAATTTTCTGTTTAAAATATAATAATTAAACATTTTAATACCTATAAAATATTGGAAATTTGAATATCTGTTCAATGCATTATTATGAAAATATAACTTTTACAAAGTCTTGTAAATTGCTGGATTAATTCATTAACCGTTCCTTATTAATAATAGGTATATTTTATCATAAATAGGTGTTCAAGTCTATGGTGAAAAAGGAATATGGTTGATTGCAGCAAAGATATAGCGGTAATACTATTATGGCAGAGATGTAACCGCAAAATAATTGCAAAGCGAAGTGGATATTGTTATACTAAGTGGTATGGCAATATATTTTCTAAGGAATGAAGAAAGATGAACTTGTTCCGAATGGGCAGCAGCCGTTTTGCTTTTTAATGCACAAACCTGTGAAGATAAAATATGGGGCTGTCGCGTTAAGGGAAACATATACAAGATATTATAATGCTGTACCGCATTTTATTCTATATTTTGTATAATCAAAACTTAATGCGACAGTCCCGAATGGGTTGCGCGGCAAGTAGGAGAGAAGATGCTCCCCTACTCGATTGGGGGAAATTGATGGAGGGCAAGAGATGCTCAAGATAGCAGTATGTGATGATGAGGCTGTTTTTCTAAATAAATTGTGTGGGATAATAGCGCAATACTTAGAGGGCAGAAAAGTAGATTATGCAATTGATGTTTTTGCGTCAGGGAAAGAATTTGTTTCGGATAGTACGGATATTACAAAGTATAATATTGTATTTTTGGATGTGAATATGGCAGAAATGGATGGAATACAGACTGCAAAGCAGTTCCGATTATTGTGTCCTAAGTCGTTTCTTGTTTTTGTGACGGCATTTATTGATTATACACTAGAGGGATATAAAGTGGAAGCGATTCGATATGTGCTAAAAGACGACCATTATTTTAAGGAGAATATCTTTGAAGCATTGGAAGTAATTTTGTTAAAAATGCAGCATTTGTCGAAGTTTATCGAATATGAGTTTAATGTAGGCGTTCGCAGACTTTATCCGGAAGAGATTATCTATGTGGAGAGCAATCTGCACAAGCTGACGTTTCATGTGAAAAAAGACAAGGAAACGATATATAGCATTTATATGAAATTGGATGATGTGGAAACGGCGCTGTCAGATGAATGTATGTGCCGGATACACAAGAGTTATTTGGTAAATATGCGATATGCCGTTTCTCTGGAACGTTATCAATTGAAATTATATGAAAAAATACAACTGCCGATTGCGCAGAAACGATTTATAGAGGCAAAAAATTGTTTCTCTCAGGTAAAAGGAGCAATATAATGGAAGACTTAAAGCCATTTTTAAGTGTCTTGTTAGAGATAGCTTGTTATCGGTTTTTTCTGGATATATTTCTGGAAAAGCAGAATAAAAAAATACATGAATATACGTTCTGGTTTGGCGCTGCCGTGCTGCTCTATGCCGTGAATCATCTATTCGACAATGTGGTTGTAAATGTCTGTATTTATATTATAGTGATAACGCTGGGGAATCGGTTGCTTTATCGGATGCCAATACGCAGCGCCTTTGTGCTATCTGGTTTATTGATTGCAATGCTTTCTATTTCTGATTTAATTACATATTGGATATGTCAATATATTCTAAATGTGGAAATTCGCTCGGAAGCGTTTGCTGGCACGCTGGCGGTTCTTATGAGCAAATGTGTATTGCTTGTACTGGTGATTTTATGCCGATATTATTCATTCCAATATTCTTTATACCAATATTTGAGGAACAGGCGATGCAGCGATATGATACCAATTGTATTTCCGCTTTTATCAATGGTTTTTATCGGCGTATTGTTAAAAGATCGGTTTCGGGTGCTGCTGCAAGTACAGGGAAATTTATTGTGGATATTTATATTTCTAGTCACAGTGATAAATGTTTTTATGCTAATCTATATGCAGGATATGGACAAAAGAAATGCGCTGCAGCAAGAAAATTATTTATTGGAGCTTGATAGAAAGACGCAGAAGGCGCTTTATCAGACGATGGAAAGGGGATTGGAAAAGCAGCGGGAGCTTTCGCATGATTATAAAAATCATATGTTGTGCATTCATACCATGCTTACGCAGGAAAACTATAGCGAAGCAAAGGCATATCTGGAAAAAATCAGCGGAATCGTATCTCGAAATTTCGATAAAATCAATACAAATCATCCGGTCGTCAACGCAATTGTCAATGCGAAATACCAAGAAGCTGTGGAAAAAGGTATTCTGGTAGTCTGTAAGGTAAATGATTTATCACAGATTACAATGGAAGAATCGGATATTGTGCTGGTATTGTCGAACGCCTTAAACAATGCAATCGAAGCGTGCGAGCAATGCAGCGGAAAAAAAGTCCTGAAATTTAAGATGATAATGGAACAGGGAAATTGGATATGTTCTATACAAAATTCTTATATTGGAGTGGTGCGGAAAAAGGGAGATTCTTTTTTGACCACGAAAAATAATGCAGGCGGCGCACATGGAATTGGATTAAAAAATATTGTAAAGACAATTGAAAAATATAATGGTTTCTACAATATTTCATATAATAGCGAGGAATTTCATATTTTTATAGAAATTCCGCAAGGGAATCGGTAAGGAATAACTTCTTACCGTTTTTTAATTCTGCCTAAAATCATGCAATTCTGCAATAGGCGTTGATTTTCTCCTTGGAAACAAGTAAATTATACTGATGAATATTATAGTGACGATCGTTGAGCGTTTCCAATTTCTGAACAGCCGATATTGCGTAAGCGGACAATATGTGCTGTGGAAGGAAAAATTAATTTGTTGCGAGTTTAATTCCACGAAACTCTGCTGCGGTCGGAATTTCACCAAACAAAGCGAGATTGGGGCAAATGTTTTGTAACGTTGCAGTGAGGAAATTTATTCGCTCATGAGTATAAGAAAAAAGGGGAGAGTGCAATGCAGGAAGTATTAGCCGCGGAAAATCTTAAAAAAGTATATGGCAAAAATACCGTTTTAGACGGCTTTTATCTAAATTTATATGCAGGCAGTATTTATGGATTAGCTGGAAATAATGGCGCTGGAAAAACGACATTTATGAGAATTATAATGGGTTTGGCGCACGAAAATGAAGGAAGTTACCGTCTGTTTGGGAAAGATAAAGAGGATTTATCGCCTGCTGACAGAAGAAAAGTAAGCGCAATTATTGAAACGCCGACATTTTATCCGCATATGACAGGCTATCAAAATCTAAAAATACATCAGTTGGAGATCGGGGATAAGGTGGACAAGCAAAAAATCTACCAAGTTTTAGAAAAAGTCGATATTTTAAAAAGCGCGAATAAAAAAGTTAGAACGTATTCTTTGGGCATGAAACAGCGGTTGGGAATCGCAAGAGCGCTGCTTTCCAATGCGGAATTAATAATATTAGACGAACCGACAAATGGCTTAGATCCAGCAGGAATCGCACAGCTTAACCATTTAATTCAGGATTTAAACAAGAATTATGGTAAAACGTTTTTAATTACAAGCCATCATATTGCGGAATTGGTGCAGCTTGTCCATCAAGTAGGAATTATAAAAAACGGAAAACTGAAACAGGAGTTGCTTTGTGCGTCACTAAAGGAACAGGGGATTCATATAGAAGAATATATTATAAAGCATATGGAATAAGGAACTGTCAATAAATAACGCATTAATTTGACAATTCCTAAGGCGGAGGTGATAAAGGTGCTAAGAGCAGAACTACACAAATTATTTTCGGATAAAAAAGTAAAAGTATTGTTTTTCTTAATTTTTTTGTATTTGTTGTATTCATTTTTTATTGTAGAACCTTCAATAGATAGAACATTTGAGGAATGGGTGGTCAGCGGTACAACAGACAGTATTCTTATGAACTTTTTAATAGGTATTGTCGGCGCTGTTTTGTTTACAATGGATTATGCAAATACAACCTATAAAAATTTTCTGCCGTATGCAAGGAAAAGAGATGTTTTTATTGCGAAGATTTTGGGGAATTTCATCGGCGTTTTTGTTTTATTGCTATTTTGGTATGGAGTGGCTTGGAGTTTTTCTGGAATATTAGCAAATAAAAGAAATTTTAATGTACTTGTGCCGCTTGCAGGTAGATTTGTCTTTCAATATTTTATGATTTTATTTCATACCAGTTTGATAGTAATTGCAGGAACTGTGACAAAGAATAGTGCCATAGCCAGCAGTTTTACGATTGTTTCTTGGATTTTGTATGCATTTATACCAATAAAGAATAAACTGTTATATGATTTTATCGTGGCAGGGTATGCGTGGAAAGCAACTGCGCCGCAAGAAACGGTTACTTTTGCTAAAATACCGCTTAATATAACACTTGTAATTTTATTTATATTCTGTTATGCGGCGGCTTGTTTTATTGGATTTCAAATATTTAACAGGCAGGAGGTCTAAAGTGGGGCTGTCGCATTAAGAGAAGCAGATACAAAATATTGTGATGCGTATTGTATTTTACACTATATTTTGTATAATTAAAGCTTATTGCGACAACCCCAATTTGTTGTTGCATTGGAAGGATGGTGAAAAATATGGGAAGTTTTAAAGCAGAAGGGTATAAACTTTGTTTTAATCTTTCGTTTTATTTTTGTGTTGTGTGCATATTGGTGCCAAGCATAATTGGGGTGTTTTTGATAGATCCGGAAAAGCGGATTGCGCGGGAAACGGAATTATTTTCGTATATTTTTCTTTTGATCTGTAATCTTGTGGTAGGCAGTATTCTTGCAAGTGAGTATTCTGGTACATTAAAAGACAGAATGATTGCTGCGGCAGATAGGAAGCAGATATTTATAGCAAAAGCAGGAATGTGTTTATGTAGTGTTACTTGCATCTATCTATTTTATGCTGTGCTGTTTGTGATTACAAATGATAGGGTTTCGATTTTGCTTTTGATAAATCAGTATAAAGCCATTTTGCAGCAGACGTTATTGCTTATTGGAATGGCTGTGATTGTGAAATCATTTTCTGCGCTTTCGGTGGTTACGGTAGTTATGTTGTGTATTTATAAAGAATTATCCAACCTGTATCTGCCCGATTCTATGGAATATTTATACAATAATTCCTACTTTGTGCAGTTTATCCGTGCGGATAAATTAAATGCTGCGGATGGTCTATTTTGTCTGGCGGCAATGGGGTGTGCTGTTGTTGGGTATCTTGTATTTCGTTGTCAGGAGATTAAGTAATCTTTATAAATCTTTGTGATACTAAGCGTCGAAAAGAATTTCTACATAAAATGTTAGGATAAGTCTTTATTTTTTTCACCCCATATACATAATTGGTCTAATATTTCCATGAGGGATTGTCTTTTTGGAGATAAGCTATACTCTACTTTTGGGGGAATTTGGGGATATTCATTACGAATAACAAGATTATCTTTTTCCAATTCCTTTAATGAGTTACTAAGTGTTTTGTGCGAAATTGTTTTGATATAGCGTTTCAATTTATTGTATCGGACGATTTTAAATTCTATTAGACTATGTATTACTGGGGAATCAGTAGTCAGTTAAAATGTGCTTTTGATCGTTTGTTTGCAGTAGCAGAAATGACACCTAACTATGAAAACCCCAAAAAGGATTGTATTTTACTTATGGCTGCTGAAGGTGACACGGAAAGTAATTTTGCCCCCGTCAGGGCTTTTATGAGGGATTGACTTCGCACCTAGGCTGGAAGAACATTGGCATTGTATATGCGGGGGAAATATGGACGCAGGTGCAATTTGAAACAAAGCAGAGCAGTTAAATAAGGCAGAGGAATTGGGAAAATCTATTTAACGTTTCCATTTAGTATAACAATATGCACATAGCCGCACAACGGAAAATTTCCGCTTTGCGGTGTGTGGCTGACGCAACGGAACAGCAAAGCTTTTGCTGCTTCGTATAAAAAGTAAGGTAGTCAGGGGGCGACAATTTATATGTTACAGCTCATCTGAATTATAACGTTCCTTTATCCAATACGAATGCAACCCATAATTGAGCACTTTAGCATTTGCAGGGACTTGTGTAATGGCATGAAATACATTGGCGAAATCACCAATAGACATCAATGTCATAATCCAAGTCAATGCCATAAAGCACAGAAGCCATTCTACATGGAAAAGCGGCGCAAGCTGATACCAAGCAATAAAAGGAACAATGCCTAAAAGAATCGACGGTGCAATACTAAGCATAATAAAATGGCATTTTGTCACTGGTACGTCACAGTAAATAAAATAGGCGCCTTGCTTTGCATCTTTCCAAACGGTTTTTTCTGCTTTGACGGGATAAAATAGCGCATGAATAAATTCATGAAGATATGTCAACACCTTCAACAGCACAAAAAACACCAGTACAGCCGCTGCCATATGGCTGTTAAATTGCAGCTTCTTATCTAGTCCAGAGCATCTAAAAATAGAAAGACCAACCATTGGCAGCATTATAGGCAGGCTTAACAAAAATCCCAGTTGAAAAGCGTCATGAATCGTTTCGCCTTCGCGGAAAGGAACTGCAGATTTGGGCAGCGTTTTGCCTTGAATTAATTGTGATTCGTCTGTGAATGTACCTTTTATATAGATATGAAACATAATTTATTATAATCTCCGCACAATCGTTAAGTCCAATGCTTTTAACTGCTCATATGCCTGCTGGGTAATGGTTTCAATTCGTTCTATATCATCTTTTGCTATCTGCTTTTCTGCAAAGGCTTCAAGCAGAGCAGCGTGGTAATCTCTTTTATGCTTTTTATTAAGACTGTTCCAGTTAATGCCTGCAAAGTATTCGATAATAGACTTATCAACGTCTATTTTTGACTGTAAAATTAGAACAGCAATTACCGGATAACCTGCATATCCCTGCCAGTAAGTGCCGTTATCGGTGGAGCAGTAGGTCGTATCGTTCCACTTTACTTTATATTGTTTGGAACTGTCGGAGGATGTTACCTCGGCGGATGTTTCGCTAAGGACAATCCGATTGTCTGCTAAAGCGGAATAGGCTTCGTATAATTTTTCAATTGGTGGTAATTTTTGCATAAGATAACCTCTCTTTCTGTGTTAAAGTAATCCTTTTAAATTGGAGTCTATATATTCAAAATATGGCTTTTTATTGACTTGTGCGGCGTTGTCTTTGTACCAGTTAAATGCTTCTGACAACCCAATATTCAACGGCTTTATATCGGGCATTATTGCTAACTGCTTTGAAACGTCAAGAAAATACTCATAATTATAGAAACAGAAATAGTTTCTTTGTTCGATATCCCGATAAACATTGATAAATGTCGCCTGTTTTCCCGCAGCTAGATAGCATAGTTCGACCCATTTGCGGACAGAAATAACGTCTTGATTGCCTACGTTCCATAGATGCTGTTTCGGCTGTGTTTCCCATAAAATTTCTATAAATCTGCATAAATCATAAACATGGAAAAATTGCAGCTTCATTTCCCCATCTTTTGGCAGATAAAAAGGTCGGTCTGCCAGCGCGCAGTCAAAGACAAATGCTTCCCGATAAATATTATTCATTGCGCCGTATAAATAGGGTGGACGAAGAGTATATGCGTTGGGATTCCTGGCAAACAATGCTTGTTCCGCTTTGATTTTATCGGTTCCGTATTTGCTCCAAATTAAATTAGCGCCGCATGGCGTTTCTTCTGTAAAAGGCTGCGGGCAATGCTCTGGATAGACGGCGCTGGAGCTGATTAGGAAATAGTGACGATAGCTTTCCAACGCATCAAGCAAAAGATTGACATCTTCAGCAGTATAAGCAGTATCAATTACCACATCAAAGTGATGCCGGCGCAAAATATTGCCTAAATGGTGCCGATCTGCTTGGAGAAGTTTGGCGCTTTTTGGCTGCGGACGGCTGTTTCGATTTAATACATACACATCATATCCTTT
Organism: Lachnospiraceae bacterium; assembly: GCA_009774395.1. GTDB lineage: Bacteria > Bacillota > Clostridia > Lachnospirales > Lachnospiraceae > COE1. Next base: position 547 of record VSNQ01000140.1, on the reverse strand, counting down.
GGCAATGTAATATTCCGCAGCACATCTGCTGACAAAAACCGTGCCGCCGGTTATTAATATTTTTTTCATACTTTTTACCATTCCTTTTCAAGGCACAAACAAATTGTGAAAGGTTTGTCAAATTCTTGCACTTTTATTGCTTTCTTGGATAATGGTAATAGTATAACATAGAACTAGGAATGTTTCTAGTGATTCTTTTATACTACATAACGCCAGAATTTACCGTACTGGTTAAACGTATATGGGTGGCATTATGTAGTCAGATTACTCGGAAATTTTAACTGTTAAGCAGTATATAATGCAGCAGTTTAAATTGGATTCTTCGCCAGACGTATATTATATCAGCAGAAATAATTGTAGTGAATGGGTATTATTTCTTTATGCTGCATTTGCAAATCACGAGATGTTTCAATCACAGATTGAATATTTTGAAAATAAATATCCTTTATTAATATGTTGTGGAAAATTTGATATACCAATGGAATGATTAAAGCGTCAAAAGAGTTAATTAAGAAAAATAACCACAATATATAGAATATGTATATCT
>VSNQ01000014.1 GCA_009774395.1 Lachnospiraceae bacterium | reverse complement strand
GATAAGAACTGTCATATCTTGATTCTTACCAAAAAAGAGGTATTTTTTCCCAAAGACACAAACTATTTTACACTACCCGCCCCACCTATTAAAACTTACCTAAGGGTTTCGTATACAGCTCTACAACTTATACTGCTTAACAGTTAAATTTTCCGATTAACCTGACTACATAACGCCAGCCATATACTTTTAACCAGCGCAATACGATAAATTCTGGCGTTATGTAGTATATATTCCAACTTTTACTAAGTAATAGGATGGGGGGATTGAGCAGTCCTGCTCTGTCTTTTATCCTATTTTCAAGCAAATCTTTACTGATTATGAAAATCACTACATTCATTCCACATCTTCTGTACCAGCCAAGCCTTGAATATTTCCTCATGGCTAAATCCATTTTGATATTTTCTGTTCAGAACTTACACCTATTTTAAATCTTCCTGCTTTTTCAACTCCAATATAGTTTCTTTTGACAACTTAGAGTATTTCATAATTCTCTCTACGGGTTCATTATCCCTTATCATTTCTCTAGCCATCTCAATGTATGCTTCTTTTCTCTCTTCCTGTCTTGCCACCTGTACTGCCTCTTGTACTGCCACCTGTACTGCCTCCTGTACTTCGCTTCTAACATAGGAACGCATAATCTCCTCTTCATCATATAATGCCATCATAATATCAACAACCTCCCTTTCCCTGTTCTCCAGATATTCTTTCAGCACATTTTTATCCTTACAGATACGAATTGTTTCGAAAATGGCTTCTCTGGTTCTGCCATGCAAAGCTACCTGTTCATCACATACTTTTGTGAATGTTATATACTGATTAATAATATTGCCCTTTTTACTATCATATATCATTTTTACCTTTACATCAATACAGCATTTCTTTCCATCAAAAAATTCTTTGGATAATGATATCTGCCTTGGTTTTGTTTTTCTCTCGCCTGTATATATGACATACAGCTCTGGGACGGGCATTTTTACCTTTTTACTTTTGTACAAGTTCTGGCTGGTACGCTCAAGGTATTCAATCCAGGACTGCACCAGATACATTAACACCCTGATTATAATATTCATCGTCCACGTTGACTGGCATTCCACCATTATAATAAATTTATCACCGACAGAGAATCCCAAATCATTATAGATGCCGTCTGTCAGAATATTTTTAATGGTGATATCTGTCAGGTCATCTTCCGTAACAGATATATCTTCTGGATGTAATGCTCTATACAATTGTATCAGATACTTCTTGTCCTGAAATAAATTTGTAAAAACACTATCTTTTATTGTGCGCTTCATTACTTTATCTTCACCCTGCTGTTCAACCTCTACTGCTTTATCCTCATTCTTTACCAATCTCTTCATTTCCTTTCCTTTTTGTTTTTTTATCTTTATGTTATTGATTGCTGCTAAAGCATGTGCAACATCTTCATCAACAGTATGGGAATCTTCCCATTCCTGTGCCTTTTTCAGCCTTCTCCCTTTTCTTTAGTCACTTCCCACAATTCATATGCTTTTTCCCATGTAGAAATGGAAAATGGTCGTTGTTTATCTCCTATTTGCATAGCATACTCTTCCGCAAATTGCAGAAAATAAAACAAATATTCTCTTTTTGTTTTTAGTTCTTTTAGGATTATTCTACTCCAAACATTTACTTTAGAAAATTGTTCGCTTTGCCGAAATATGCTAATGTATTCCTCCAAAGGAAATGGAACACGTCTTTCTTCTACAACAATATTATCTGTATTTAATATGTCAAGTATCGTATAAGGCATACCTGCGTCCACACAGTCCAAAGGCAGTCCGCAGGAACCAGGATTAATCAATAGTTTTTTCCCATCATTTGATCGATAGTTCCATTGAATATGTGTATGCCCAAAAATATAGACACCATTATCCAGCTTGTCCAGCAACCTGTTAAACTGTTTATTTTCATTCAAATATGTATGTATATCTGCGCTGAAAGCTGCCTGCGTTATCCTTCTATCTTTATATCTTTTAGCGACTTTTGCTGTTGACCATTCTCTGTGCTCACAGTCTGAAATAAATTCTTCTGATGAATGCGCCATATGCAATGTAGTATCAGAAATAACAAGTTTCCTCTGTTCTGGCATAGACAATAAATAATTTAGATTATCATGTTTTATCTTTTGATAGCAATAATAAGATATCTGCATTTGACCATCCGTCCATGTACTTTGGTCTTTACCAATAAGATTTTCTAAATATTTTTCTTCATTTCCTCGTATAATATATTTTTTATCTAAATTTCTAATTCGGGAGATAACTTCATCCGGATATGGATTACTAAGACAATAATCACCAACAAAAATATAGCAATTAATATTATTTTTTTCTGCATCTTCTATTACTGCATTTAGTGCCGGCAAATTTCCATGTATATCAGAAACAATTGCAAACCGCATTCTGCCTCCTCCTAAACTATCTTATATTTTACTGAAATTTTTCTTTCAAAATCCCAACACAACATATACCGAAAAGGGATTCCTTTGCGATTATTGATATTTTAATATTCCTCTTTCAAAATTCCAACACAGCATATACTCCATAATGATCGCTTGCTGCAAGTCCTGTTTCCTGTGAAATCTCTCTGCCAAATATCCCATATTCCTTTAATATGGGAAAATCCTCTGGATACGGATTCTTCAACATAATATAATCAAATCTTCGACTCACTTCAATGGTGTTTGCTTTCTGATATACTCCCCATCTTGGATTCTCTCTAAAATTTAAGGTTGGAATAATTTCCGTTTCCGTTATCTCCGCAAATGCTTCAGCCAAATCCAAAAAATAAGTTTCGCAGCCTTGAAGCGACTGTTCATTTTTTAGGAAACGATAAACTGATGAATTTTCTGAATTATTAAAATCTCCTAAAATAAACATATAATCCGCTCGCAACTGCTTTATTTTTTCAACAATTTCTACAATTGCGTTTTCCTGTTTTATAATACTGTCCCACGGTAAATGGATATTTATCAGCGCAAAATTTTTATGGTTTTCGGTAACTCTGACCACCAATGCATATGGCAGTTCACAGCTTTCTTCAATTGGCAGTTTGCTCAAAACAGAAAGCCCTGCCTGTGGATAATAGCAAAAATATGGATACTTACATTGCAATACAAGCGCATTATAAATTGGGATATCCGTAACTTCCTGCAGGCAAATAATATCTGCATCCAAATTCACGATTTCGTTAACTATCTGTGTAAATCGAAGCGGCATTCCCGCTGAACTATTCCAGATATTATAAGTTGCTAATTTCATTATCTTCTCCCATCCCTCTGCTATTTCGTGACAGTTCCTTACTTATGGTATGGTTCTCCATGCATAATTCGATAACTACGGTAAATCTGTTCCAAAAAAATGACACGCATTAATTGATGTGGAAATGTCATATCCGAAAAACTAATTTTCTCATCTGCCCTTTGGAATACACTTTCATGCAGCCCTAAAGATCCGCCAATCACAAAAACAAGGCTGCTTTTTCCAGCAACACCAAGTTTTTCAATATGCGCAGCAAAGTCTTCTGAATTGAATTTTTTTCCGTCAATCGCAAGTGCAATACAATATGCATCCTCATGGATATATTTCAATATTCTTTCGGCTTCCTTCTGCTTAATTTGCTGTGATTGCAGTTGAGAAGCATTATCTGGTGTTTTCTCATCCGCAGTTTCCACGATTTCAAGTTTACAATATCTTGAAAGCCGTTTACTATACTCTGCGATTGCGTCACGATAATATTTTTCTTTTATTTTCCCTACAGTTATCAGTGTTATATTCATTTTCCAACTCTTTTTAGATCTTTATTAACAGTTCCTTAGGAACTGTAGGAAAATAAGTGCTCAGATTGCGCAGGATATTTCTTCAAGATTGTAGGAGAAAAAACGTAGGCGTAGCGGGCTACGGCGAGGCTTTTTCTCCTGCAAGATTGGTGAAATAGACAAGCTAGATGTGTCACTTATTTTTCTACTGTTCCTTAGGAACTATAGGAAAATAAATGCTCAGATTGCGCAGGATATTTCTTCAAAATTGTAGGAGAAAAAACGTAGGCGTAGCGGGCTACGGCGAGGCTTTTTCTCCTGCAAGATTGGAGAAATAGACAAGCAAGATGTGTCACTTATTTTTCTATAGTTCCTTAGTATAACCCAAAATGCGCAGCAATTCTATGCACATATTCGTCAACTTCAATGCTCCCATCGTTTATAATCGAAACATAATTTTCTTTTATGCACTGTTTCTGCACTTCTTTTGCAAATAAAATATCCCTTTCCATCCAGTTAGAAAATGCTTTCTCTTTGTCGCTGCATCCCTCTAATACAAATGAAATCCACTCTCTTTTCTTATAATGTGAAATTTGAAAATCTCTTGTGGGCGTAATAGAGATATATCGATTATTAGAAATATTGAGTTTTCTCATCAATTCCGGCAAATATGCGGCACCCTCTGTAATAATATCTTTCTCTTTTATCTGCATTAAATCCTCTAATACAAACGCAAATGTTTCTTTATAATACAAAAGTTCCTCTTGGCATTGCAGCGCAGGTTCTCTCATCCATATTTCATCTGCACGCAAGCTATCTTGTTTCTTACAAATTTCATATCCTTTTGATGCTCCCATTTTAAGGTATTTGTCGATAAAATCATCCACTTTAAAATAAAATAAATGATATTTTGCTGCAAGTATTTCTGTAACTGTACTTTTTCCGCTGCAAGGTGAACCACCAATATAATATATATTTGCCATGTGTACCTCCTAATTTTCCTTTGCACGACTTATAAGATATTCTTCAATAACATTGTTCCTAACCGCCTAATCTGATCTTTACTATTTTCATTGTTTGATTCATCATAACCAAATACCTCCATTACAAATTCAACTGGATTTTTAACTTCTACTTTTAGATCTATTTTATGACAACCTTTTAAAAATTTAATATCCGTAGTCAGTAAAACATCTGCACTCATATATAAGTACAGTCTTCTTTTTGTCGTATCTATATGTAATGCAGTCATATTCTTTATTCACTACTAAATCATATAATGCCCTATTTTTCTTAATATTTTGATGTATCTTACGTATAATCTTCTTCCTTAAAAAAAACACACAATCAAGCAGGGAAGGTCACCGCCAATGCGCCACTTTAGTTGCATATTTCCTCTGCATCGGCGTGTGCATAAAAAAGGCGCATCCTGCAAAAACAATCTATTTGCCTATGCGCCTTATATTATTCGATTATTTCTTTACAATTAAATTTCTTTATTTCCCTGACAAATATTCATGAATTCCTTTTGCCGCTGCTTTTCCTGCTCCCATCGCTAAAATAACGGTTGCAGCACCCGTAACAGCGTCGCCGCCTGCAAATACGCCCTCTTTGGAGGTTCTGCCAAATTCTTCGTCCGCGACAATACATTTCCATTTATTTGTTTCCAATCCTTCCGTAGTCGAAGAAATCAATGGATTGGGTGATGTGCCAAGCGACATAATTACCGTGTCAAGTTCCATTTCAAATTCGCTGCCTGGCACTTCTACGGGTCTGCGTCTTCCAGATGAATCAGGTTCTCCTAGTTCCATTTTAATACACCGCATACCACGTACCCAGTTATTTTCATCTTCTAAAATTTCAACTGGATTGGTCAGCAGATCAAAAATAATGCCTTCTTCCTTTGCATGATGCACTTCCTCAACACGCGCTGGAAGTTCCTCCTCACTTCTGCGATATACAATATGCACTTCCGCCCCAAGACGAAGTGCTGTTCTAGCAGCATCCATTGCCACATTTCCGCCGCCGACAACCGCAACCTTTTTCCCACGCATAATCGGTGTATTGGATTCTTCGTTAAATGCTTTCATTAAATTGCTTCTTGTCAAATATTCATTGGCAGAAAATACACCGTTTGCATTCTCACCTGGTATTCCCATAAATTTCGGAAGTCCTGCGCCAGAACCAATAAAGACCGCTTCAAAGCCTTCCTCTTCCATTAGTTCATCAATCGTAACGGACTTACCAATAATCACATTTTTTTCGATTTTTACACCTAACGCTTCGACGTTTGCTATTTCCTTTGCAACAACATCCTCTTTGGGAAGACGAAACTCTGGAATACCATAAACGAGTACTCCACCAGCTTCATGAAGTGCTTCGAAAATTGTCACATCATATCCCAGCCTTGCCAAATCTCCTGCACATGTCAAACCAGCAGGCCCAGAACCGATTACAGCAACTTTTTTTCCTAACTTTTCCTTTGCCGGATTAGGCTTTATACCATTTTCCCGTGCCCAATCTGCAACAAACCGTTCCAGCTTGCCTATAGAAATCGGCTCACCTTTAATTCCTCGAATACACTCGCCCTCGCACTGGCTCTCCTGCGGGCATACACGGCCGCAGACTGCTGGCAACGCCGACGACTCACTGATAATCTGATAAGCCTCCTCAATATTACCAAGCTTTACCTGTTCAATAAACGCCGGAATATTAATTGCAACAGGACAGCCTTTAATACATTTTGCATTTTTACAGTTAATGCAGCGTTGTGCTTCTTCCATTGCTTCGTCTTTATTATATCCAAGGCATACCTCGTCAAAATTTTTTGCTCTGGCTGCCGCGTCCTGTTCCCGTACAGGTACTTTCTTTAATACGTCCATTATTTGTCACCTCCGCACTGACCGCACCCACCATGATGCGTTTCGCCTTCTTGCATTTTCAGCATTGCTCTGCCCTCTGCTGTCTTGTAAATCTGCTGACGCTTCATTGCTTCATCAAAGTTAACAAGATGCCCGTCAAACTCTGGCCCATCAACACACGCAAATTTCACCTGGCCACCGACTGTTACACGGCAAGCTCCACACATTCCCGTACCGTCAACCATAATCGGATTAAGGCTGACAATTGTAGGAATATTTAATTCCTTCGTTAATTTGCAGACAAATTTCATCATAATCATTGGACCGATTGCAATACAAAGGTCATACTGCTTCCCCTCGTCCACCAATTCCTGAATGGTTTGTGTTACCATTCCCTTGCGGCCATAGGAACCATCATCTGTTGTTATGTACAGGTTGCCTGCTACGGCTTCCATTTCCTTCTCCAAAATCAGCAAATCATGATTTTTCGCACCGACAATTACATCCGCCGCAATTCCCTGCTTATGAAGCCACTTCACTTGCGGATATACAGGTGCTGTTCCTACCCCACCTGCTACAAACAATATTTTTTTCTTTGCTAGTGTTTCCTTGTTCTCACCAACCATTTCGGAAGCACAGCCAAGCGGTCCCACAAAATCATAAAATGCATCACCTGTTTTCAACGCAGCCATTCGAGTGGTTTCTGCGCCTACAGTCTGAAACACAATTGTTATTGTTCCATTCGTTCTATTATAATCGCAGATTGTAAGCGGAATTCTTTCGCCATCTTTATCCATTCTCACGATTACAAACTGTCCCGGCTGGCAATTCTTTGCCACACGGGGAGCTTCTACTACCATTAAATAGATGTTTGTAGTCAGCTCTCTTGCTTCTACTATTTTGTACATTTGCAATTTTCCCTGCCTTTCCTAATTCTTGTAACAGTTCAAACCTTTGCGAACAAACTGTTATAAAATCGTTTCATTTTCACACCTCTACTATTGTAAACGATAAATCAAATTATTTCAACTAAAAATCGAGTAAGGGGTTACAATTCAGCCATGCTGTATTGCAACGCATCAAGCCATGCAAAACCACTTCGTGAAAACCACTTCGTGAAAACCACTTCGTGAAAACCACTTCGTGAAAACCACTTCGTGGTGGCTTGATGCATCTCAATCACTACGATTTCTTGCGGACTTTGCAGCATAGTGCAAAGTCCTAGAGCGTGTTTGAAAATTCATTCCTGACATATGCACGCCCCACTTTGCGTGATATTTGCGCCAAATTCAGGTTACATAGCCCGCTATGCGCCCTTCATTTGGCACAAATCTCCCACAAATTGTGACGCACATCTGCCAGAAAGCAATTTTCAAACACGCTCTAGGCTGAACTGTAACAGTAAAGGCACATTTCCTATATCGTCGTACATGTATCTATAAACACATTTTATTCCATAAATGGCTGAAGATTATATTTCCCCTCATCTAGTTTATATGCCTTATATAGATCTGCCGTGTTTGTATGAATTGCATAAATATTACGGGTATCATGTACGCTTCCTGTTGTATCAAGATATTCTTCATATACAATATAGTATAATTCTCCATTAACATCGGCAACTGTTTGAATTCGATATTGGTTCTTGCCTAACTTATTGGGAACATGACCCTCTATGTCAATTAGTTCTCCCTTTGCCCATAGACTGTTTACCAAAACCTGCAAAGCCAAATCCGTTGTAAAATTCGCATGAACCTCGAACTGATATGTACGATTTACGATGGGACTGCTTAATCCATCCTCATTGATAGCTACAAAGGAAAAATTGCTGATACCAAATGGCATTTCCAGTGGTGCAGTATAGCGCAAACTATTTTTTGTTGGTACAGAGCCGTCCGTTGTGTAATAAATCTTAGTATTATTATCATGAAACACTTCAATCAACTTTGGTACATTATATGTGCCACTGTCAAAATTTACTACTGGCTCTGGCGGCGCAGATAAATTAATGTTATAGCGCTCCGAAGCGACTTCGCTCTCAACACCAAACATATTTATAAACTTAGCTCGAATTACATATTCTCCCGCTTCAAGCAGAATTGGTGTTTCATAAACATTAGAATTGCTTGTTGGCGTAGAACCATCTAATGTGTAATAAACAAAGCCTTGTGTATTCCCACTCAAAGTAATAGAAATTATTTTGTCATATGCTCCCCCTGCTTTGTTAAACTTCGGTTTTAATGCAGCATACTGATTATATTTTGCAACAATTCCCGCTACGTCACAATCCCGAAGGATTTCCCCCATTTCCACAAAATCGGACTGCTCCTCATAAATAGTCAGCAGTTTATCATAAATAGATTCCTTGCGCAGTTTGTTTTTATTTGTGTCTTCAGCAGATTCTAAAACATTATTCTGTTCTACTTCTTGCGATATAGTCTGTCCTGTATTTTGTGAAACGTTTTGTATCGGTTTCCGCAGCATATCCAGCAATTCCCGAAAAATCTGTATGGCACTTTGTTCTTGACCATTCTCCTTATATAAGTCTGCCAACAATATCCTTGCATCCAAATCTTCCGCATTCATGGCAAGCGCACGCTCCAAATAATGAATAGCTTCCGAATAATTGTTCTCCTGTGCATAGACAACTGCCTGTTCATATTGATACTCATAAGTATTAATTTTTTTCTCTTTTATAAATGCTATCAGCAATGCCGCCAGACATCCTCCTGCAAGCATTGTCAAAACAGCAATTCCAATTTTTAGCCTTCTATCAAATTTCACCGATTCTATCGGAAAATAATCTCTAATTTCCTCCTTAATATCATTATCAATTGATTCGTCATCAATATCTATATTCTGCTCGTTAGACGGCTCCTCTGTTATCTCCTTTATCATAGAAGTAAGGGACTCTGAAAGCTTCGCTTCTAATTCAATATCAAAGTCTGGTACAAATTTCACTTCCTCGCCGCAATCTTCACAAAGAAACTGTCCTTCCTCCAATTCTCTTCCACATTTTGGACATTTCATGCTCTATTAGACTCCTTAGGAACTGTGTTAAAACAATCCTGTAATAACACCTTCGTTGGTTACGTCAATCTTGTAAGCAGCCGGATTTTTAGGGAGTCCGGGCATTGTCATAATGGTGCCTGTAAGTACCACAACAAAGCCTGCCCCAGCAGACACATATACTTCTCTAATATTCACTGTAAAATCGGTGGGTCTGCCCAGCAAATCTGGATTATCCGACAGCGAATACTGGTTTTTTGCCATGCACACTGGCAGTTCTCCATAACCGAGTTCTTCCAATCGTTCTATTTGACGCATTGCAGCCGGTGCAAATACCACATCAGCAGCACCATAAATTTCTTTCGCAACGCAGATAATTTTATCACGAACCGAAAGTTCGTTCTTATATATTGGCGCAAAATGACTTTCCTTGCTCTCCAAAGTATGCAAAACTGTTTCCGCAAGTGAAATACCACCGACTCCACCTTGTTCCCATACTTTGGCAAGCGCAAAATCACAATTTCTTTCTCTGCAAAATTCTTCTACAAAACCGATTTCCGCCTCTGTATCTGTAACAAAAGCATTTAAGGTCACCACAACAGGGACACCATACTTTTGCAAATTTTCAATATGTTTCTCTAAATTGGAAATCCCGTCCTTTAATGCTGCGAGATTTTCCTTGCTTAAATCAGCGGCTGCTACTCTGCCATTATACTTCAAAGCGCGAATCGTTGCAACTAAAACTACTGCATCTGGTGAAATTTCTGCCTGACGGCATTTAATATCAAAAAATTTCTCTGCACCGAGGTCTGCACCAAACCCCGCTTCTGTTACTACATAATCTGCCAGTTTCAACGCGGCTTTTGTGGCGCGGACACTGTTACAGCCATGTGCAATATTGGCAAATGGCCCACCGTGCACAATTGCTGGTGTATGCTCCAATGTCTGTATTAAATTGGGCTTCATGGCATCTTTTAACAACGCTGCCATTGCCCCGGTCGCTTGAATCTGCCCTGCCGTAACCGGCTCTCCTTTCCAAGTATATGCAACCACCATACGATCAAGGCGGCGTTTTAAATCTTCCATATCTTCTGCTAAACAAAGCACCGCCATAATTTCAGATGCTACTGTAATTACAAAATGATCTTCCCGCACAACACCATCCATTTTATTTCCCATGCCAACCACAATATTGCGCAGCACACGGTCATTCATATCCAAACAACGCTTCCACACAATCTGGCGGGTATCAATACCAAGTTCATTTCCTTGCTGGATATGATTATCCAGCAACGCTGCGCATAAATTGTTAGCAGATGTTACCGCATGAAAATCTCCGGTAAAATGAAGGTTCAGATCCTCCATTGGCACCACCTGCGCCATACCGCCGCCTGCTGCCCCGCCCTTTATACCAAAACAAGGTCCAAGGGACGGCTCACGCAACGCAATCACTGCTTTTTTACCCAGCCTGCCAAGCGCCTGACCCAATCCCACGCTGATTGTCGTCTTTCCTTCTCCGGCAGGTGTCGGATTAATCGCAGTTACCAATATCAGTTTGCCGTTTTTACGATTCTGTATCCTTTTCAGACATTCGTCAGAAATTTTTGCTTTATATTTTCCGTAAAGTTCCAAATCGTCCTCTGTAATACCTAATGACTTTGCGACCTCTGTAATTGGATATAATTCTGCTTCCTGTGCAATTTCAATATCTGTCTTCATGATATAATCCTCCATTCCTGCCAAAGCTGTATGCTCATATACTCACGAGCAGTAAATTTTACCATATCACTCAAGATAATTACGCTCGTGAGTCGACGATATTGGCAAATTTAAGTGCTCGCCAGTATAAATTATTACAAATTTTCTTCCACATAATTTTCAAACTGCTCTAAACTCATTAAAATGCGGCGCGGCTTTGTGCCTTCCTCTGCGCCTACCACCCCTGCTTCCTCAAGCTGATCGACAATACGCGCGGCGCGGTTAAAACCAATTTTATACATTCTTTGCAGCATACCAATCGATGCCTTATCCTTCTCGATTACAAATTTTCCTGCATCCACAAAATAAGCGTCTACACTGCTGCCGCCACCATTAGATCCGCCCGACAAAGAACCGCCGGAACTTTGCATTGTACGGATTTTTTCTTCAATATCGCCGCTGTATGTATTTCCTATCTGCTGATTTTTTAAGAAATCCACCACATCCGAAACTTCAGGATCGGAAATAAATGCACCTTGTACTCGCGCAGGTTTTGACAAACCTTGCGGATAAAATAGCATATCGCCTTTTCCCAACAATTTTTCCGCGCCGTTCATATCTAAAATTGTCCTAGAATCCACACCACTTGATACACTAAATGCGATACGGCTGGGCATATTGGCTTTGATTAATCCTGTAATTACATCAACAGACGGTCTTTGTGTCGCAATCACAAGATGAATCCCACAGGCTCTTGCAAGCTGTGCCAAACGGCAGATACTTTCTTCAACTTCTCCTGCTGCCACCATCATTAAATCAGCAAGCTCATCCACGATAATTACAATTTGCGGCATTTTGTGAAGCGGTTCTCCATCCGATGAAAGCTTTCCATCTTCAGCGGCTTTATTATAACCCTTTAAATCACGCACATTTAAGTCTGCAAACTTTTGATACCGTTCTGTCATCTCCGCAACACCCCAATGTAGCGCCGCTGACGCTTTTTTGGGGTCTGTAACAACAGGAATCATTAAATGCGGAATCCCATTGTAAACACTAAGTTCTACAACTTTTGGGTCTATCATAATTAGTTTTACATCTTCTGGCTTTGCTTTATACAAAATACTCATAATAATCGTATTAATGCAGACCGATTTACCAGATCCGGTTGCGCCTGCAATCAAAACGTGCGGCATTTTCGCAATATCCGTCACAACCACCTGCCCCGCAATATCTTTTCCTACTGCAAAACTAAGGTTTGATGGAAATTTTTGAAACTCCTCTGATTCCAACAAATCTCGGAATGCTACCATACTCGTTTCTTTATTAGGCACCTCAATACCTACTGCCGCCTTTCCGGGAATCGGCGCTTCAATACGAATATCTGTTGCTGCAAGATTTAGTTTGATATCATCCGTAAGTCCTACAATTTTACTTACCTTTACCCCCTGTTCTGGCTGCATTTCGTAACGAGTTACAGAAGGACCTTGACTAATATCTGTAATCGTCACCCGCACACCAAAGGTCTGTAAGGTCTGCTGCAATTGCAGCGCAGTTTCCTTTAGCTGTTTTGTAGAATCGCCTTTGCGCCCCTCGCCTTTTTTTAATAATTCAATTGGTGGAAATTGGTATTCTTTCTTCGGCGGCTCTGGTACTGGACTTGTTTCCGGCAATCCTGCAATCGCGGATGCTGTATTTGCAGCAGTTCCAGGTTTTGCCGCACTGTTTATATTAGATGTACCGGAATTGGTATACGATGTATCGCTGTCAGTATTATCCATATCAAGTTCATTCGATTCAAATACCACCGACCTAGTTGTCGTTTCCTCTGTCATCGGCTCTGGCATACTACTTAATTCATCATCATCCAAACTGCTGCTATCCTCTACATCCTCCAATACTTCCGCAGCCAGGCTGTCCTCTAAATAGTCCTCACTATCTGCATTGTTGTCAAAAATATTCTCGTATAACTCATTTTCGGGCGGATACTCACGATTTGGACTTTCAACTTCTATATTTTCATTTAACGCGTTCGCTTCCTCATAAACCAATCCGTCAAAATATGTTTCCTCTTGATTATCCGCTGATTCCTGCTGATAAAAACCAGCTTCATTTGCAGCTTCTGATTCCATATTTTCCAAACTACAGCTTTCTTGATTTACAGTTCCTTGATCTGCCAATTGTTGTTGTAAATCTTCTTCATATGTATTATCTCCATATGTGTTGTCTTGATATATGCCATCTTCATACACACTATCCTGATATTGTGCGTCGTTATATGTGTTATCATCATACGTCATATTACGATCTGCATCATGATTATATCGTTCTGGCGTCGTTTGGCTGCCGTTGCTGCTATTATACCGTACATTATCTGGCACACCACTGTCCATATCCGTCAAATATCCGCTATCCGTCTGTGCGTCAAAAGCATCTTCATATGGTTTTAGGCGGATATCTTCGTGAAGTGCATCTTTCACTTCTTCGTCCAAAAGCACAATTTCATGAATATCCTGCTTTATGCCAAGAGAAGGCTCCTCATCCTTAAATGTTACCGCCACACTCGGCACAACACCACGTGCCTTCTTGTCCATCCGCCGCACTTTTTCTTCTGGTGCCTCCATAAAGTCCTCCAAAGAACTCCCTTTTGCACCTTTCTTAATATCTGCCTTAGAGTCTTTTTTCTTTGGCTTCTTTTTTATCGGCTGTGGCTGGGGGCGGCGATTTTGCCCAGATTCCTTATAGTCCTCTTCCATATCATCAAAGTCATATTCATCATCCCACAGACTTTCACGATACTCCCGCATCCGTGCCGCATCCTCGCGCGCTGTTTCTATTAGATAAGAACCGCCTTTTTTTATGCCAGACAGAAAACTTTTCTCTGTGATAAATACAATTGATATAATACCAAGAACTGCCAAGACAAATAATGTTCCGCCAAAACCAATTGACTGATACAGTCCGCGTGCAATACTCCCAAACAGCACGCCGCCGCCAGAATGATGCTCAGCAGAAGTCTGATATAAGTCACGCACAAGAGATTCTCCTGTTATCATTGCATTCTGACCCATTATCATATAAGAAATAATCCCTGCAATCAATACAAGGACTGCACCGCTGACCAACTTAATAATTGCAACCGTATTTCCTTTATTAGAAATGCCAAACGCAAATCCCAAGAATACAATTACCGGAACAAGATATGCCAACAGCCCAAACAAGCCAAACATTACATCTCGTATTCCTTCCGCCACCAATCCGCGGATAATATGCATTACACAAAGAAAAAGAAATATTGCTGCCGCAAAAATAATAATCAGCATTACTTCATTTTTTACTGCGATATCAACATTCTTCCGCGCCTGCTTTTTTCTTCTTCTGGTACTTGAAGATGTTCCTCTTGAACTTGAGGAGGTTCTTCTGGTACTGCCTGTTGTACTCTTTCTGGTACTTTTGCCGGAAGATGTTCTGCTTTTTGTATTATTTGATGCCATAATTTTCCTCCATAAAAACGCTGCAAGGAATAGTATATCATTAAATGATTCTCTTGTCATGTGTTTTTGTTCCGAACTGAAATTTTTAGAATTTGTTCGTGATTTCTCTTATTTCGTTAGAAAATGTCTGCATTATCTTGTTATTTTGCTTTTTTTATTATAACAGTTCCGCCAAACTTTTCAAGTTCCATTATAGAATAAGTATAATTCTTGCGTAATATGGTAAATTTTTCCGATTGTGTGTATAATAATGATAAAATCTAGTAAAATCAACATGTGCAACGGTTAGTTGACATATTGAACGGCGAAACTGGTAGCAGTGCAACTGCTTGAAAGACTATAATAAGAGCGAAAGAATTTGAGAAAACTTTCACAATTTATTTGTGCCTTGAAAAGGAATGGCAAAAAATATGCAAAATATCAATTTTATTTCACAAGGAGGGGCATCTGTTATGACAATGGCAGACAGAATTCAATCACTACGAAAGACAAAAGGAATTTCACAAGAAGAACTTGCGGATCAGATCGGCGTTTCAAGACAGGCAGTTTCCAAATGGGAAAGCGAACAGAGCAATCCCGACTTAGAAAAAGTGATTCTATTAAGTGAATATTTTGAAGTAACCACCGATTATTTACTCAAGGGAATTGAACCCAAACCCGATTCCAACATAAAAAACAGACACGACGCAAGGCTTTATATGCTGCTTGGTACTGCCATTAATTTTATCGGCTTAACTAGCGCACTTATGGTTTGGATAGAGCAGCAGCGGGAATATTCTGTTGCTATTGGATTGATTCTATTTGCGGTTGGCTGTCTAATTTATGCGGTTGGACAGCTTTTCGGAAGCAATAAAACCGCTGCAAAAAAATGGTTTATCGGAGTGAATATTTGGATTCTTTTATTTATCCCGCTGAATTGTATTTTTCAATTTATAATTGCACTGATTCACAGATCATATTTTGCAATACTCAGCCCGCTTCCCCAATTTTATGGGAATTCTGTTCTATCCGCTGTATTGGCTTTTGGGTTGTTCTGGGGGTGTTATATTGCGGTTTGTGTATTGGTGGATGTAATGGTCTTTGCGAATAGGAAAAATAAATCATAAATTTCATCTTTGCATAAGTTTGAGGCTGTCGCATTAAAGCAAACAGATACAAGATATTTTAACATTGTGTTAAAATATACACTATATCTTGTGTTTTCAAAGCGTATTGCGACAGCCCCAAACCTCCGTCTTTCATATGGCAGCCCTTTTTATTTCTTATCCGGCAGTACAGACATTCTTATCTTATTCGTTTCCTCATCCAAAATTTGTAATTCTTCGTCCCACAAATCACAATTTTTTAATAAACTTTTTAACTCCAAATAATCTTCCTCTGTCTGCAGTATTGTTGCTATAAATGCCGAATATTCTGCTGTTTTTATCCCTTTTCTTAAAATATTTTTACATCCTCTTTAAACACAATTTCTTTTACAAATATCACTGCACAAAACTTCTTTATTATCTACAGCAAATTCATAAATATTTTGAATTTGATTAATAATTGCTTCTCCTTGTTCATATCGGTTTCTCACAACATGCTCTGTATCATTTAATCCAAGTACATCTATCGTATTACGGGCAACAGCCTTTACTTTATTATTTTTAGGATAATATCTATAATTTTTTATATACAAGTAATCTTGCGGATTTTGATCAAATGGATTTATAATAGGGCTTAATTTTGCTTTTCTTCTGTCAGTTCTTCTGGCTTTTCCATGCGTTCAAGTTATATCATGGTAATCATGCCTCCCATTCTGCCACTTGAATGGACAATAGCTTGCGCAGGGGATTTTCTGGATGCAGCATTTCTTTTAATAAATAGTATTGTTCTATTATTAAATTTTGTTCTTCTTGATTCATTGCTTTATCAAATCGTTTTAAAGTTTCTTGATACAATTGAGAAGTTACTGCCGGCATTTCCATAACATCTTTCATAATTTCTTCCAATGTCCATCCTTGCAATCCAAACTTTCCTAACTGTAATTTCTTTACAATTGTATTTCCTCTTTCATCTTTTCCCAAGGCTATAATTTCATCTTTTTCTAAGCATTGTAATACATTAGGACTATGTGTTGTAACAATAAATTGCGTTTGAGGAAATATTGTTTTTAATGTACGTATTAGTTCTCCCTGCCGCAACTGTTTTAAATGTTACTGTATTATCCAAAATGCCAAAAATCGTTTTGGAAAACTCAAAATTTGCTTTTTGCTTCTCATTTAAACTGCCCTGTTTATCATAAAATAAAAACCTCTGTACAAACCAACTCTTTATATCATCTGCTGATATTCCTTCTACTGCCATTTTACCATTATCATAACTGCCTCGCTTGGGATCTGAAATAACAGCACTCAACTTAATATAATGAATATTTCTGTCAATTCCAAAGCTTAAAACTTTTTTTGCATGATTCTGCCATGTTCCATGATAAAAACTTGTATCTGGCTGAAATACGTCAATTAGAACCTCCTTGCTGTCACTTGTCTTTCCATTTTCCGCTTTCAATTCTATTTCAATTTTATATTTTCCAACACTGCATTGTGCATTTCTTTTTAATTTTGACGTAACATCTGCATTAAAAGCATCCGCTATCACATCTAATATTGTCGTTTTTCCAATGCCGTTACCGTTAATACCGCATATCACATTAATGCTTTGATTGAAATTAAGTTCTAAATGCTGAATCCCTGCAATTCCATCAATTACCAACAACTTAATTTTCATACTTTTAACATTTCTTTCATTATACACAAAGCAAAATCGCGGCAAATCTTTTTGACGTGCAGTAAAATAGAAACCGTTATCCAACCGCCCGTGTAGCCTCTCTCAGTTTCTCTTTCTCTGCACCTTCAAAATATGGTTCCAGTTTTTGGTATACAAGCGCATGGTAATTGTTGAGTTTCTTAATATCCGACGGTTCCATATATCTTGTATCAATTACATCAAGGTCAATTGGCACATAAGTCAGATGCCGGAAGCCCATAAACTGCCCATCGCTGTTCTTGACTTCATTTACAATTTCCAAAATATTTTCAATGCGGATTCCATGACTTCCTTTAATATAAACGCCAGGTTCATCTGATACAATCATTCCTGCCGCCAGTTCGGTTTCTGTTATTTTCGCATTATATTGGCAGCGCACACTATGTGGGCCTTCATGTACATTTAAAATATATCCAATTCCATGCCCCGTGCCACATTTATAATCCATATAACATTCCCAAAGCGGCTGTCTTGCCATAATATCTAAATTTCTTCCGGTGCATCCAGAAAGGAATTTTGTTTCCGCAAGCCGCAGCATTCCGCATACCGTCTTAGAAAAATGCTTTTTTATTTCATCAGAGATGCTTCCTAATGCGATTGTTCTCGTAACATCTGTTGTTGCGCCTAAATATTGTCCGCCAGAATCGACAAGATATAAGCCCTCCGGCTTTAACTGCGCAGACTGCGTTTGGGTCGCTTCATAATGCATCATTGCCGCATTCGCACCATATGCACTGATTGTATCAAATGATATATCAAGAAAACCCTCTATTTCGCTGCGCATGGCATCCAATTTCACTGCAAGACCATATTCGTCTAACGGCTCCTTGCCAATATGCTCCTTTACCCAAAACAAAAACTTTGTCAACACTACACTGTCCAAAAGATAATACTTTCTAATATTTTCCAACTCTACCAGATTTTTTACCGCCTTTAAAAGTTCTGTTGGATTAGCTTTCTCTACCAGTTCCCCGCGTTCTGCCGCAAGCTGATACAAAAGATAATTGATATCCGTTACAGCGCACCATATTTTCCCTTTCAACGTGTATTGCTGAATAAAAGGTACAATCTCATCATAATCTTTGCAGACAATACCGTTTTTCTTCAAATACGCCGCTACTTCTTCTGTGACTGCTTTTTTCTGTACAAAAAGCACTGCTTCGTCCATTGAAATAAAAGCATAGGAAAGCGCAACTGGATTGCAGTCAATATCATTTCCGCGGATATTGTAAAGCCACATAATATCGTCTAATTTTGAAATCAACAAATGCTCTGCCTTTTCTTCTGCCATTTTTTCACGTACTTTTGCAAGCTTTTGTGAAACGGTTTCACCGCAAAGCGCTTCTGGTACAATCCACAATTTCCCTGCGGGTAGCTTGGGACGCTCCTGCCACAAGGCATCTACCATATCGGTGTCATAAACTAGCTTAACATTTTTATCTTTGACTGCTTTTGCAATCTCTTTTCCAAATGAAGCACTGACTACTCTGCCGTCAAAGCCTATCGTCTGCCCTTCCTTCACGTTTTTTCCCAAATATTCTTCTATCTTAGGCACATTTTCCTCGCCCATTCTATAGAGCACAATATCCGATCCTTCCAGTTCACGTTCTGCCTGCACAAAGTAACGTCCATCTGTCCATAGCCCTGCTTCGTCTGCACTAATTACCAATGTACCATTCGAGCCTGTAAATCCAGATAAAAATTCTCTTACCTTAAAATAATCGTTGACATACTCTGAATGGTGAAAGTCAGCAGTCGGCACAATATAATAATCGATCCCCTCCTGCTTCATCCGCACTCTTAATTGTTCTATTCTCTGTTTTGCCGTATTCATTTTATCCTCCCATTTTCTATACTACTTCATACCATTATTTCACACGATTGTTTATACTCACGAGCGATTAGGTTTTCCTTTTTGAAAGTCTTAACGGTCGTTAGTTTAATATCCTTGCGCCTGCCCGCCTTGAAGCATACCTACTGCGGAGGAAGTGCCTATTCTATCACAGCCTTCTTCCAGAAACAGAATTAAATCCTCTTTTGTTTTCACGCCGCCTGCCGCTTTCATCTTTACATTTTCACCGATATGTTCTTTAAAAAGCCGAATATCTTCAATGGTTGCGCCGCCAGTACCAAATCCTGTAGAGGTCTTAATATAGTCCGCACCTGCATTGGTCACCGCCTTGCACATAGCAATTTTCTCCTCCTTGGTTAAAAAGCAGGTTTCAATAATCACCTTTAATATATGATTTCCACACGCCTTTTTTAATGTGCGGATTTCCTCCTCCACCTTGTCAAACGCACCGTTTTTTACATCACTAATATTGACAACCATGTCAATTTCATTACAGCCTTCCGCAAGCGCCTGCTCTACCTCTGCAACCTTTGCCGCTGTAACGCTGTAACCAAGCGGAAAACCGACAACGGTACAAATATTAATTTTATCATCGTATTTGTCATGTACTCTTTTAATATACGCTGGAGGAATGCATACCGATGCAGTTTGATACTGAACTGCTTCATCGCACAGCTTCTCAATATCCTGCCAAGTTGCAAATGGTTTTAACTGTGTATGATCGATGTGTTTTAAAATTTCGTTGTTTGTCATAGTTGTTTACTCCTTTTTCTAAATATTTCATACTTAGGAATTGTCCAAAAATAACTTTTAATATTGCTTGTCTTTTTCTCCGATAGCACTACTCAAAAATCAGTTACATAGCCCGCTATGCGCCTGATTTTTGAGCAGCACTCTCGAAGAAAAATCCTGCACACTATTTAAAAGTTATTTCTTGACAGTTCCTTAGCAACTGTTCAGAAATTACTTGTGACAAGTACGCCGTATAAATGTTCCTATGCAAATTACTTTGTAATTAGAAGAAAATTGCAGACATAGGAGACAAAGGCATAAAGAGCAATGCCTTATGTCAAGATTTTCTGATGCCACAGATGGACATTTTAGATAAGTAATTGTCATAAGTTATTTATTAACAGTTCCTTATGGTCACAAAATTTGCCAAATCACCCAAATCGCGAGCGGGAAGCATCGTGAATATATGATAAATTTGACCGCTCGTGAATATAATGATCTATATACTGCCAGCAAAAAGTGGCAATTATCTTTTTTGCACACCGCGAATTGTCCGCTTATACAATATGGGCTGTGCAGAAATTGGATAATCTTAACAGTCGTCAATATAACATTTTCTCAAAAACTACCTCTTCTTCTCTGTGATCCCTACAAGATACTTCTGCTGTGCCTTCATCAGTGTAATGCCGTAAACAACCACTACTACCACTACAATCATATTTAATAACATATCCCAAACAGGATATACCTTTAGAAGATCCAGCACGCTTACCAAACCAGCAGCAAATATAATAACACCTGTTCCTAATGTAAATGGAAACGTATATCGAATAAATCCATCTGGATCCTTTGCTCTGGTTATTGGAAAGTTCTTTCCAATTAAAGCCGTAGGAATTTTATTGGTTGCTCTCATTTGTACTGCCCAATACATCATATATACACCGCACCCTGTAACAAGCAATTTTACTAATATTGACAAATCCATAATTTTACCCCTGTCTTTCCTTATACGAAAGCGTGTCCGTCCCACCGTTTCCACGGTCTGCGCACACGCTTTTGTCTGGCATTATGCAATTCCAAGAAATTTCATAACAACTGTTTTCATTTCTTCCTTTTCACACACTGTTTGATGTAAAACAGGTGCTGTACGGATTTCCTCAATTGCTTTCGGCACGGCTATCTTAGCCATCTTTGACAATTCATCTACCAATTCAAAATCACCCATTTCATTATACTTTGTCGCAGTCAATGCGTTCGCAGTTAATGCGTTCATTACACTCCTAGTAAATTTAAACGGACTTGCTGTAGATGCAATTATCGTCTTTGTACTATCATTCGTATCCTCCTTATATTTGCGATAAACTGTGGACGCAACTGCTGTATGTGTGTCAAGCACATAACCTGCTTTTTCATAAAGCGCTTGAATCGTTTCCGCGGTTTCCTGCTCTGTCGCATAATTCCCGTAAAAATCCTTCATATTCGCTTTCATATCTGGTGTTATTTTATATTTTCCTTCCTTAGATAAGGCATTCATAAACGCAGCGTTTTTCTCTGCGTCACAGCCTGCGGTCAGGTAAATCAGCCGTTCCAAATTGCTGGAAATCAGAATATCCATTGAAGGAGAGCTTGTCAGCACAAATTCCCTGTTTTTATCATAAATACCTGTTTCAAAGAAATCATAGAGGACTTTATTTTCATTGGAAGCACAGATTAATTTTGCAATTGGTACACCCATATTTTTCGCAAAGTATGCCGCTAAAATATTGCCAAAATTTCCTGTTGGTACAACAACATTGATTTTCTCGCCTTTTTCTAGTTTCCCGTTCTTTAAAAGCTGTGCATAAGCATAGACATAGTAAACCACCTGTGGCACCAATCTGCCTATATTGATTGAGTTTGCTGATGAAAATTGGAAACCTGCTGCATCCATTGTCTTAGCAAGTTCTTTGTCGCCAAACAACTGTTTTACACCTGTCTGCGCATCGTCAAAATTCCCTGTAATCCCCACGACAAAAGTATTCTCACCTTTTTGTGTAACCATTTGTTTCTCCTGAATCGGGCTGACCCCATTCTTAGGATAAAACACAATAATTTTCGTGCCTTTCACGTCCGCGAATCCTGCAAGCGCCGCCTTTCCCGTATCGCCACTGGTCGCTGTCAGAATTACAATCTCATTGCTTACGCTGTTTTTGCGGGCAGATGTAATCATAAGATGCGGCAAAATAGAAAGCGCCATATCCTTAAACGCAATGGTTGCGCCGTGAAAAAGCTCTAAATAGCAAGCGCCATCCGCCTCCACAAGCGGCACAATTTCCTCCGAATCAAACTTACTGTCATACGCCTTTTGAATACAGTCCTTTAATTCTTCCTCTGTAAAATCCGTAAAAAACAGCTTCATAACTTCATACGCTGTTTCCTGATAATTCATCTTAGAAAGCTCCTCCAAGCTTTTGTCAAGAATCGGCACAGATTCCGGCACGTACAAACCGCCATCCTCTGCAAGTCCCTTTAAAATAGCTTGTGATGCCCTTACTACTTCGCCTTTACTCCTTGTACTTCTATAAAATAAGTCCATTTTGCCCTCTCCTCTGATATTATTTTTCAAAGTCTAAGTATAACACAGTATTTTTGCGTATGCAACCATTCCCACATTGTATACAAAAATATATGTAAATATTTGTTATTTTTCACAGCCGCGCCATGCTCTTGCTGCATGATGTCAAAGCCAGTGCCAAAATGCCTGTTTTGGGGCATTTTGTGTGCATCAATTGCTGCAATTCACACCGAATATTCGCAAATTGGTGCAAAATCTGGCGTTGGTGTAAATTGTAACAAATATTTCTTATATAATCCCTAGTTCTTGTATCCTGATATAGACCTGTTCAAAAATATGACGGTATTGCCGATATTCTTCTACAAGCTTTATAAATTTATCTTCCCTAAATTCAATGCGGGTATTATTTATATACGCGAATGCAAGCTGTTTTAATGTTTCAGAAGTATTAAACATCTGACTGAGTGTATCCCTTGCATCTCGTTTAAAATAATCCGCAACAAGTGCACAGTTATAGTCAAACAGCGGTGCAAGTTCTTCAATAACACCTGTTTCGTTATTCATAAAAAATCCATAATTCTGTGTATGCCTGTCTGTATTAATAATGATATAATCTAATACCGGAATACAGGCAAATAAATTTCCCCACTGTTCCAAGCACTTCTTGCGAAAATCGATATCACGCCGTTTGCAGTAATCCATTACCTCCCACGCTTCCACAAAAGAATACTTCTCTCCCACAAAATTTTTACAGATAGACACATATGCATCACCGCCCATCATCCCCTTAATATCGCTGTAATACATAATCGTTTCAATCTTATTTTCAAAACAGTCTAAAATACGTGAAGCTAACACTTCCATTTTTGTATTAATATAACCACTTGTCCTATCCGATTTCAGCAGATACAGGCTATCGTCTATATGAATCCAGCCCTTTCGAAACAGTCCTTTTGTCGTTAGTTCCGGGCAAATCTTATTTGTCGTAATCGTAGGACTAAAACCGCTTAATGACAAATCAAGAATATCGCTTAACTTGTTTTGCCGAATATTTATTTTATCCCACTCCTCATCTTCCTTGTCGTCTTGAATCCAATAGCTGTCTTGAATGGAAACCCCTTTACATTTGATACAGACATTCACTCTGTCGTCTATAGAATCTGTCTGTGGTATCTGATATGCGGCATAGATTTGCTTTGCGTTGTCCCTAGATAATGACAACATTCTGCTGCTTAGATAACTTTTCACAGCTTGTATATTGTGAAGAATATCCTTGGGCTTTGATGCACTAGTAATATTCGACCGTATGGCAAACGGAAGCAAGTCTTCCCGAATCACTTCCACCACAAAATCCTCCAAGTCAAAATACATCACTTTGGTATTTTTTAACATTAAAAACATTATAACCACCAACCAATATTTGATTATCGTCTTACCGACATTTTCCATTATACCACGCAATGCGACTATCCTCAATAACTTTCGACATTGGATTCAAATATAGTTTGAAAAAATGCTACATACCATAGCAATGTTTCATTTAATAATTTACTCCACTGCTGCTCCGAAAAGATATGCTTCTTTCAACGCATTTGTTTTCTGAATATCACCAATATCTTTTACACCTCTTACCAACATCATGCCGGCATCTTCCAGATGAAAAAAGTTCAATACAAGCTGATACTGCACTTTAATTGCGTCAAATAGTTCTGGCAGTTCCGCGGCTCCCACCAGCAGCAAAGCAAGTTTTTTTATAGAAAATTCGTTTCTTAACGGTGTATGTAAACGGTCTATTACCGCCTTTAACTGCGCGCTGATTCCATAGAAATACACAGGCGAAGCAATTACCAACATATCAGCAGATATAAGTTTCTTATAGATTTGTCCCATATCATCCTTCTGAAAACATTGATAATTTTCTCTTGTAAAACAGGAATTACAGCCTATGCATGGATTTACATGATAATCGGCAACGGATATTATTTCGACAGCATGATTCTTGCTTGCTCCTTTAGCAAATGCCTGTGCCAGCAAATCGGTATTTCCACCTTTGCGCATACTTCCGACAAGGATTACTATTTTTTCCATGATTTGCCCCCTTTTATTACGAAATCTGCTTATTGTAGTGTTTATTTACTGACTTTAACTCCCTGCCGTTTATGATATCTATCTGGATTTTTAAGGAATTGTCAACAAATAACTTGTTAATTTATACAAGTCAAATTGATGCGTTATTTATTGACCGTTCCTAAGTTTGTTGTTATAGCAGCTAAGGTATCTATGCCAATATCAACACTACAATAACGCTTATTATCTGTTTTTACTTCACGTATAGAACTATTGTAAATCACTTCTGCAACTGTATACCTTTATCTAGTATAATCCACGCTAAATACCTTAATGTTTGGCGCAGAATATTTTTCTGAGAGTGCTGCTTCACAAACGAAGGCGTAGCGGTGGCTACGCTGAGGCTTGTGGAGTAGTGCTATCAGGAAAATAGGCAAGCGAAACATAAGGTTATTTAGCGCGGATTATACTAGGTATAAAGCGTATCTGGCTGAGCTTTGAAACGCCTCTCTTTTACAGCATTTTAATTGTAATTTCAAAAATTGCTTCGAATGTGTCAACATAAACACATTATTTTATCCAGCATCGCTTAATAGGGGCTTATTCATTCCACCCCAAAAATGCCTTATACCCTCTTACAGCTTCATAGACATCTGCCTTGCTGCTGACTTCATAGGGGGCATGCATATTTAGGACGGCAACACCGCTGTCGATTACTTCCATTCCATAATTAGCCATAATATAAGCAATTGTACCGCCGCCGCCAAAGTCTACTTTGCCAAGTTCAGAAAATTGATAGCTGATTTCTGCATCGTCCATTACTTTGCGAAGCTGAGCGATATATTCTGCATTGGCGTCATTGGAGCCGCTTTTCCCGCGAGAGCCTGTAAATTTATTAAAGGTAAGTCCTTTTGCCATAAACGCTGCATTTTTCTTTTCAAATGCATTGGCATACAGCGGGTCGTATGCAGCACTAACATCGGAAGAAAGCATTTTGGAACGTGAAAGTGCACGGCGTACAAGAACTTGTGAATCTTTTTCTGTCGCGGCAACAAGTTCTGCAACAGCATTTTCAAAGAATTTAGACTGCATTCCAGTAGCGCCGACGCTGCCGATTTCCTCTTTATCAACTAACAGACAGCAGGTAGTGCGTTCTGTGGCTTGTGTGTCAAGCATCGCAAACAAGGAAGTAAATGCACAGATTCTATCGTCTTGTCCATAAGATAAAATCATGCTTCTGTCAAAGCCCAAATCCCTTGCTTTGCCTGCCGGAACGATTTCGAGTTCCGCAGACAGGAAGTCTTCTTCTTCCATGCCGTACATTTCCGTAAGAATATTCATTACATTTGCCTTGATTGCTTCCTTTTCTTCTTTCTCTAAATCTTCGTTTTTTTCAAGCGGACAGTTTCCAATTAGCAGGTCAAGGCTTTCTCCTTCTACTACTTCTGACGCTTTTTTTGCCATTTGCTCCTTTGCAAGATGTACCAGCAAATCGGTGATAACAAATACAGGATCATCCTCTTTTTCGCCGATATTAACTACAACTGTCGTACCATCCTTTTTGGATATAACACCATGGAGGGCAAGCGGAATTGCTGTCCATTGATATTTCTTAATTCCTCCATAATAATGTGTGTCAAGATATGCAAACCCGTCATTTTCATATAACGGATTCTGTTTCACGTCAATGCGCGGCGAGTCAATATGCGCACCTAAAATATTCATACCAGAAGAAATCGGCTGTGTTCCAATCTGAAACAGGGCAAGGCTTTTGTTCATTTGTGTTACATAGAACTTATCACCCGCTTTTATCGGGTTTCCTGCTTCAATTGCCTGATAAAGTTCCTGATATCCCTTTTCCTGCGCCATTTTTATGGAAATCGCAACGCATTCCCGCTCTGTTTTCCCTTCGTCAAGACACTTTTTGTAACGCTCACAGATTTCGTTTAATTCATCCTTGTTTTCCTTTGCTTTTCCAAGCCATAAATTTTCCTTTTTCATTTTTATTTCCTTTCTTTTCTTTCATCGTTTATTTTAATCATTATAGAACGGTAAAAATTTGCCGTTCAGTTACGCCAGCCGCACACCGCAAAGCGGCAATTTTCCTTTATGCGGCTGTATGATATTGTTATACTAAGGAACTGTAGAAAAATAAGTGACACATCTTGCTTGTCTATTTCTCCAATCTTGCAGGAGAAAAAGCCTCGCCGTAGCCCGCTACGCCTACGTTTTTTCTCCTACAATCTTGAAGAAATATCCTGCGCAATCTGAGCGCTTATTTTCCTACAATTCCTAAGCGTCAGCCTTTTCGACGCTTAGTATATACTAACGACCGTTAAGATTTTCCAATTTCTGCACAGCCCATAATGTATAAGCGGATAATACGTGCTGTGTAGAGAGGAAAATCTAATCGTTCGTGAGCATAACATATTTAATAAGAGAAACGCTGCGCCTGTTGCTTTAATAATTCTGCAACGGCGGAAAGATTCTGGCTCATGCCTGCAATATCTGAAATTACGCTGCCCTGCGTTTCAACAGCCGCCATGACTTCTTGGCTTCCGGCAGCATTTTCTTCTGATACAGATGAAAGCCCTTCAATCATGCCAACAATTGTTTTTTTGCTGGACATCATATCGTTGCTTGCTGCATACAATGTATCTACGCTTGCTTTTACGTTATCAAGGCGCTGTTCAATCTGTATAAACTTCTCCCTTGTATCACCCACACTTTGCTCTTGCTGCTCAAATATTTTTTCCATGTCCTCCATATTCTTTGTCGCATCGGAAGTTTTTATTAAAAGTTCTTGAATAATTCCGCCGATTTCGTTTGTCAAGGTATTCGTTTCTTCCGCAAGGCTTCTGATTTCTTCCGCAACCACTGCAAAGCCTTTTCCTGCATCCCCTGCACGCGCTGCCTCTATTGCAGCATTTAGTGACAGCAGATTGGTCTGATCAGCGATACTGTTTATCTTCTGGCTTGTCATCTCAATTTTCTGTGCCTGCTCATTGTTCTGTGCCATTGCCTCGCGAACAATGCTAATGCTCTCGCGGCTCTTTGCTGTTTTTTCTATTAAGTCGCGGATTGCTGTAAGTCCGTCATTTTTTACTTTATCCATCTCCTCTGCATTTTCGCGCAGATTCTTAGTATCATCAATATTTCTAACAATCAGTTCATCAAGCTTGGCAACTTCGCCTGCACCGACAGAGGTTTCCTCCGCCTGCGACATAGATCCACGGCTTAATTCATTCATTGTATTCGTGATTTCATCAGAAGAATGCTTTACCTGCATTGTGCGGTCTGTCAATATCTCTGCGCTCTCGGATACTGTACTTGCTGATTGATCGATTTGTTCCACAATATTCTTTAAGTTATCCTGCATTAACACAATATTTCTGCAAATACTGCCCACTTCGTCTGTGCGTGTCGTTTTTGCTCTGACTGCTGCCATATTTCCTTCTGTCAAGTCGTACCTTGCTACTCTATGTATCTCCGCTACCACAGTTTTTAGTGGAATTACCAGCATTACGGCAAGAGCTGCTGCCAAGATTACAAGCGTCAGCAATCCAACAGTAAGGCTTACAAAAGTCAGCGTTATCACTTTCTGCCGTACCCCTGTAGCAGCTTCCTGCATTGTGATTCCTGCAATTCTTGCCACTTCGTTTTCCATCACTTTACAAGCAATAAAATTGTTGATTGAGAATGCTACCGCTAATACAATTAGCATTAAAACACAAATTCTGACAATGACTGATACTTTTTTATATGGTGCCTTTTGCATGTCCCTTCTCCTTTATAAAATTTAGTTTTGCAATATGCTGCTGTCATAAGCAGCCCCAATAAATTATACAAAATCTGCACCCATTTTTCAATCATTTCTGCTTTTAAATTTTCAATTTACCTGTGTTCCTGATGATTATACTAAACGGCAAAAAGCTTTGCGGCATGCACACAAAAGACGCAAGTTCAATACTTGCGCCTTTTTTCAATCCATTCATCCATATTTTATACTAACATATTTTTCTTTCTTGTACCCTGCATAATGCGGCTGATTACCATTGCACAGGTCTGCATATAAAAATACTTTTATGCAAACGGATTTTCTGTTGAATACGGCAGGGACTTGGGCTGATTGTAATTCAAATCTTCTACCGGAACACCGATATACTTAAATACCTCAAACAATGCCTTTCCAAAATGCCCGAACGCAACAGCACCATGGTGTGGATAATTCTTTTCTATCAATACATGGCGATAGAAGCGCTCCATTTCCGGAATTGCAAATACGCCGATACTGCCAAAGGATTTCGTTGCTACTGGAAGCACTTCACCTTGTGCAATGTATGCGCGCAGCTTGCAGTCTGCTGTAGACTGTAAACGATAGAATGTAATATCACCCGGAATAATATCGCCTTCCAAAGTACCCTGTGTTACCTCCTCCGGAAGTGTTCTTGCCATAATCATCTGATATTTCATACTGCATGAAGAAAGTTTCTTTGTATTGGTATTACCACAGTGGAAGCCCATAAAAGTATCATTGTGCTGATAGTTGTATTTGCCTTGAATATCACCCTGATACATATCCGCCGGAACAGTATTATTAATGTCAAGTAATGTCACAGCGTCCTCACTGACACAAGTACCAATAAACTCGCTTAAACATCCATAAATATCAACCTCACAGGAAACCGGAATTCCCATTCCCGTTAAACGGCTGTTTACATAGCAGGGAACAAAGCCAAACTGCGTCTGGAATGCAGGCCAGCACTTACCAGCAATTGCAACATATTTGCGATATCCTCTATGATTTTCAATCCAATCAAGCAGCGTCAGCTCATACTGTGCAAGCTTCGGAAGTACCTCCGGCTTTTGATTGCCAGCGCCAAGCTCCTCCTCCATCTCCTTAACCTTTGCCGGAATCCGCTCGTCACCTTCGTGCTTTTTAAACGACTCAAATAAATCCAATTCAGAGTTTTCTTCAATCTCAACGCCAAGATTATAAAGCTGCTGAATCGGTGCATTGCAGGCAAGGAAATTCAGTGGTCTTGGCCCAAAAGAAATAATTTTTAAATCAGAAAGCCCGATAATTGCCCTTGCAATCGGAACAAACTCTTGTATCATATCTGCACATTCTGCGGCAGTACCTACAGGATATTCTGGTATGTATGCCTTAACATTGCGCAGCTTTAAATTGTAACTTGCGTTTAACATACCGCAATATGCGTCACCACGCCCGCCAACCAAGTCATTTTGTGTTTCCTCTGCTGCCGCAATAAACATTGCCGGTCCATCAAAATGCTTTGCAAGCAGTGTTTCCGAAATTTCAGGCCCAAAATTTCCAAGATATACGCAAAGAGCGTTGCAGCCTGCCTTTTTAATGTCCTCCAGTGCCTGCACCATATGAATTTCACTCTCCACAATACATACAGGACATTCATAAATATTATCTGTTCCATACTTTTCCGTATAAGCTTTTACCAGCGCCTTTCTTCTATTTACAGACAAGCTTTCTGGAAAACAGTCACGGCTTACTGCTACGATACCGATTTTCACTTGTGGTAAATTGTTCATTATAACATCCTCCTTCAAATCATTTAAAAATACATCACACTGCCAAGTGGTTGCGTGCTCGTGCACATTTCTTGTATATATTTATCATAGAAGCATTCTGTGAAAAAATCAAGAGAAATTTTAAATTTAGCATTATGCTGTAATTTAACCTATGATTTCTGTTAAAAATGACGGATACTTGACAATTATTAAGAACTGCTCTACAGGGGCTGTCGCATAAAAGGAAATATATACAAGAGCTTACGATTCCGTGCACGTGTAACATTTTACTTGAAAATATAGCACAAGAACTGTATAATACTAATAAGGAACAGTTAAGAA
This sequence comes from Lachnospiraceae bacterium, assembly GCA_009774395.1. Classification (GTDB taxonomy): domain Bacteria; phylum Bacillota; class Clostridia; order Lachnospirales; family Lachnospiraceae; genus COE1. Next base: position 20,920 of record VSNQ01000014.1, on the reverse strand, counting down.
TTAAACATCCTAAAAACAAATACGCAAAGTTTACACATGGAGGTTCAATCTATGGCTACAATTAAGGAAATCGCCGCTTTAGCCGGTGTATCGAGGGGGACAGTGGATCGCGTATTAAATAACCGCGGTTCTGTAAGCGCTGCTACTGCCGCCAAAATCAAGCAAATCGCCACTGCATTGGACTACAAACCCAATCGTGCTGGTTTAGCGCTTGCTGCCCAGAAGAAAAAACTGCGGCTTGGTGTTATTCTTTTTTCTGCGGAAAATCCTTTTTTTGCGGATGTCTTAAAAAGCGTTCAAAAAAAGGCAGAAGAACTTGCTAGTTACGGCTGTACGGTTCTTGTAGAGCAAATCCCACTTCTGGCGGATGCTCAGCTTCAAGCGATCGATAAACTGATTGCCGCAAAAGTAAACGGTATTGCACTTGCCCCATGCAACGATCCGCGTATCCGTGCACGGATTGATATGCTTTCCGCACAAGGCATTCCTTTTGTCACTTTAAATACAGATATTGAACACTCCAAACGCATTGCCTATGTCGGCAGCGATTATAAAAAAAGCGGTGCAACGGCTGCAGGATTATTAAGACTTATGACATTTGGGGAAGTATTTATTGGAATTTTAACTGGATCCTCTGATATCCTCTGTCATACAGAGCGCATTGCCGGATTTCAAAATGCCCTTTCTTCCTATCAGGATCGTATGCATATTGTAACGGTTACAGAAACCTTTGATGATGAAATTGAAAGCTATGAGAAAACGACAAAGCTTCTACAGGAACACAAGGAAATCAATGCGCTTTTCTTTGCAGCAGGTGGTGTTTATGGCGGATGCCGTGCTATCGCTGCACTGGGTCTTCAGAATAAGCTTTGTACTATTGCATTTGATAAAGCTGAAACGACACAGCTTTTTCTCGAACAGGGTATTTTGTCCGCTGTAATCTGCCAGCAGCCGCATATCCAAGGCGAAAAGCCCCTTGAACTTCTGTTCTCCTATCTAACCACAGGTGAACTTCCTAGCAGAGATCGCTATTTTGTAGCAGCAGATATCCGGATTTTAGAAAATATTGATTAGCAGCAGAAAACGACAAAAAACAATGGCTTGAAATTACCTGAGTATCTGGTATAATAAGGGTGAAAATGAAACATTTTCACCTCCCTTGGGAGAAATCTAAAGAAAGGAAGCTGTAAAATGACCGACAATGAACTTTTGCTTGCCATTTCTGAAATGCTGGACAAAAAATTAGAGCCAATGAAAAAAGATATTCAGAATATCAAAAGCAGAGTGAAAATGATTGAAAACAAAACAGAAAATATCGAAAACTGCATAAGAAAAATTGAATTAACACAAGAAAATGAAATTTTGCCGCGATTAAGAACGATTGAATCTTGTTATACTTCGACTTTTGACCGCTACAAAGACGGTGTCGAAGAACACGAGACAATTAAGCAAGATATCTCAATCATTAAAAATGTCGTAACAGAACACTCAGAAAAACTACATAAAATCAGCTAATCCAAATTTTTAGACGAAATAAGCAATATAGCATTTGGTAATGCAATATTCTGCATTACATTGCTAAACGATAACGGCAAAATCAAACATACAAAAGCAGAAATACCAATGTAACATTAAAAAGGGCTGCTTAGGATAACAGAAGAAGAGCATACTAAGGCAAGAATCCATAAAACAGAACTAAAAAGTTAGAATTGCTCGCAAGAATAGAATTGAATTAATTCTATTTTTTGTTCATTATATAAGTACTACTGGCTTTATACTACTTATCTACAATTTTTATTTTGGACATGGAATACCTTGAAAGCTTATTTTTAATTGAACATGTAAAAGTAATCGCGTAGGAGAACGCCCTTCTCTCCTACTCGCCCCACGCCCATGCGTCGCAGCAGCGGCATATTTCCACTGCATGGGGCTGTGCATAAAAAGATGTACCGTTCTGCCTTCTGGCAAAATGGTACATCTTTTTTGTATCTTTTTCTTATCAAAAACTATTTTGCAAAGACTATAATACAATGATTATTTTACAGTAATTGTCATCTTAAGCGTCTTAGGTTTGGAATTAATTGCAGCGTCTTTCATTGCTACTTGATAGCTGACAGTATAATTCCCAGGCTTTAACTTCTTGCGTGCCGCAGATTTTAATTTGATTGACACGCTGCCATTTCCTTTATCCGTTAGAATAAAATTAGCACTGGTTTTGTTCTCTACAATCGTAATGTTCTTTAATTCACCGAAATCACCTGTTTCAACTGCCCAGCTTTCGGTATTTCCTGCGGATTTGTATAATTTCACCTTAGAAATACTTGCCTTAATATTAGGAAGTTTATTCTTTGGCTTAATATATACCGTTGGCATTGCTTCAAAGCCATTGTCAAGCGTTATTGTTAATACAATGGGATAACGGACTGCGGTGCTCATATCCTTTCCTTTTGTTGCTTGAATTTCGATTTTGCCGTCACTTGTCAATTGTGCAGTAAAGAAATCCTTATACTCTTGGCTTTGATCCTGCGATTTAATCCGCACATTCTGAACCTTTGCCGTTGCATTGGATACTTTCGGCGTATACAAAATACTTGTGTTCTCTCGGTCAACTAAGTTGATACTTCCCTTTGCCGATAATTTAATAGCGGGTTCTTTGTCTACCAGTTTTATTGTCAGCGTCGTCTTTCCAATGGTTCTTCCCTCGTCAGAACCCATTTCTCCGATTCGTGCCACAACATTAAACTTATAAGTACCTGCTTTTAAATTGCCGCGGTTGCTGTTATTGAGGATTAATTCCAACTGAGGCTGACCTTTATTAGTACCTAAGTTATATTGAAGATAATTTTCGGATAACAGTGTCCTAGATTTTTCATTTGCGCCCTCTACCGTAATTCCATTGATTGTAAGCGGATTATTTTTCGCTGACACCTCCAGTTTTACCATTTTATTCTTCTTGTTTTCTTCATTATCATATGCATTGTATCGCATATTCAAAATAATGCTCTTTTTATCCAAAACGGTGGTTGGTGTTTTTTTCTTGCTAATCTTTCCTTTTAATACAATGGATGATGTCCATTCCTTGGTATTGTACAACTCTACTTGATAATTTATGGTTTTCTTCTCACCGGAATATTTTACCTTTAAATAACTGCCATTTTTTTCTACTCTTACCATTTCATTCTTTGGCGTTACTTTAAGCACTGCTCCGACGGAATAATTTGTTGTCAGTAGAACTTTGTTCTTAGTCTTATTGTCAATTACCCATGCATTGTCATCTACTTTGGTCGTTTCAAACGGATAGATTTCATTTACAGAATAAGAGGGTTTAACATTCTGTGTTGGTACTGCTACCGTTGCCGTCTGCTTTTCATATCCATCATAATAAATATCAAAGCTGACACTGCGTAAATCCGATTCTTTCGCGGAAAAATCAGTTACTGTAGAAGAGTTCAACCCCACTGCTTTCACCGTTAAAATGCCTGTCGCGCTGTTATAATTCTGCACAACAAAGCCCGTTGTCGCTGGACTTTCTACATTGGCAATTGTTACAATTTTCTCCGAAGACGTTACCTTAAAGGAAGCTGTTGTATCTGTATAGAATAGGTTCGCCTTTGTCTTTGCTTTAAAGGTCGTCTTGGGAATTGTTGTATTAATTGCAATTGTTATATCAAATGTTGGATCATTTTCTTTCTCTGTCCGCACTTTCAATACTGCTTTTATTTTGGTATTGGTAGTAAAACTGTCCCGCGCTGCCTGATCCTTAAACAGCAGCCTGTATTTTCCGCTGACTCTCCTTATTATAAAGCGTTCGTCAACTTTGCGTTCTTCTGTATTATTCCATATCAAAATTTCCTTTATTTTGTTGCCATTTGCCGCATACAGCGGAATTACTGCGCCCTCTGTGCCATATTTGTGCAAAGTATATGTATTATCATCCAAAATCGGCGTATAATCCCGCACCGAAAGCAGCATCTGCGCCTTGTAAGTTACCGGCGCCGCACCCTCACGGTTTACTGTTACTGTCGCTGTAATCGTTGCCGTTCCCGAAATGCCTTTTTTCAATGATAACAACGCTTTATTTGGCGCATTTTGCTTATCGTCAATCACTGCTATGTTTTTATCCGAAATATCCCATTTCCAATCCCACGTTTCATCGTCAGCGGGCTTAACTTCGACACCATCTTTCTTTCTTAACGCAACCATCCAGATATCCTTTGCGTCGTCAGAAACCGCTGCCGCGTCAACATTAATCTGATGCGGCTGTTTTTCATCCTCCTCAAAGTCTATTGGACGATGATAAGGATTTTCGCGTGCCTCATATACTTGGATAACCATATCAATATTGGCATCCTCGTCAAATACCGGCGCATCCGGTTCATCTGGATCGTCAGGGTCATCCGGATCATCTGGGTCGTCAGGATCTTCACCAGGAGCCGACGTGCCTACTAATACAGAACAGATATCCGAAAAAGTGGTTCCTTCCCCCTCCAACGATGCTACAATATTGCTCTTACCATTTCCTGTCGCAATTAACTGAACGTTAATACCTGTATTATCAATTGTAACATTTCCGACTCTTGCCGCACTCTGATTGGTGGATTTAATCACAAGCTTTCTATCACCTACCTGCACCACCCCAGAAGCGCTGCCAGAACCAGAACCGCCGCCTGTGCTGCCTGTATCAGACGATTCTTCTGTACTGGAAGATTCTGTATCAGACGAAGTTTCTGTGCTGGATGGCGTTTCCGTGCTTGGAGAAGATTCTGTACTTGGGGTACTTTCTGTACTCGGTGTACTCTCTGTATTTGATGCACTTTCTGTATCGGAAGCAGATTCATCCGTTGTGTTATCACCGCTGTCGGGTGTCTGCACAGTTTCTGCAAATTCTCTAAACCGCAAACCCTCGTCGGTTTCCGGTGCTTCTTCAAATAGATATAACGTCTTGGCGCCGACATTGTTGATCCCGCTGCTTTCTCCAGAATCTGAAGCTTCCTCACTGCTAGAAGAATTTTCGGTACTAGAAGGGTTTTCCGTTGATGGCTCTGTGCTTGGTGTTCCTATCCCTGCATTCTTTAACCATTGTTCCCATCTCTTAATCGGAACTACTGTTAAATGCACCTCTGCAAGACCGTTAATTTCCTTCATCTGCAAAGAATGCTGATCAAAAACAATGCTGTCAATTTCTTCTACAACAAAGGTTATTTTTCTTGTAACGTTTCCAATTGTAATACTGATTTCTGAGATACCCGCTTTTAACGCTTCGACTTTTGCTTCATAGTATTTGCCATTTTTATCTGTGATAGGGCCTTTAAAATTCGATACTTTAATTACTTCATTATCGTGCTCTACACCATTTGTATCTAAATTATATCCAAATATAATATTACCTGGAATCAAATCTGCACCGCTGGAAATATGAATCGTAGTGGTTTTCTTACTTTCATCCCAATATGGCGGCTTTTCCGTTCCTGTGATATTTAAACCGTCCAGTGTAACCAGCGTTGTACTTCCTACTTCATAATTCCACTCGATATCAATATTTTTTACTGTTACCACAACACTTTTGGTATGTGAGCCAATTGTAACATTAATAATGGCTTTTCCAGCGTTAATTCCTTTAATTTCCATTTGCGCGGAATTATTTACAGGCGTTCCAAACTCCTTTGATACTTCAATCACGTCAAGTGGTTTCTCGCCTTCCTCTGTTTTCTGCGCAGGACGTTGATCAATCTCGTATTTTATGCCATCTTTTTCCAAAGCAGCTTTGTCTTCGTCACTTAAATTATCCAAACTCCTAATTGTAACAATCGCCTTATCATTTCCCTTATCGTGGCTTACCGTAAACTTATCAATGGTTAGCGTAGGCTTATCAATCCCCAGCGTCCACGTTTTCTGTGGTATCGTAGGGTCTTCGGGAGAGTCGCTGTCTGCGCCGCCGGTACTGTTTTCCGTGCTTGCTTCTGTACTGCCTGTGTCCGCTTTTGTATCTGCATAGGAAACTGCATCCTCCTCTGCAGCCATATTGGTGCTGTAGCTGCTGTCATCCTCCATTTCGGATTCAACAATTTCGCTTTCCTCCTCTGTAGCTGCCGTTTCCTGCTCGCTTGCCAGCGCGCTTACCGACATATTTTGAAATACCATAGCGGCACACAGGATTCCTGCCATTAGCCGCTTTCTCCATTTCAAATCCTTCATCCGTATTCCTCCCTTTACCCTAATTTTCTTTCTAATTATTACAATAAGTTATTACAATAATTATTTATAGCAATAATCAATTTATACAATTTTCCCTATAATTATACTATATTATTTATGCAGATTCAATCAATAAAATCAGTAAATATAAAAAAGTATGAAATAAAATTATTTCTACTGTTTTACATAGCGGCCTTTTACACATTTTAAGCAGGAATCCAGACACAATTGATTCAGCCAAATATGCATTTGTCCCTTTGCTACTTGAAATACTTCTGCTGCTTCCTCCTTTGTCATTCCTTCCCCGATATGTTCCATCACATAAGGTGCAATCACATGATACAAATCCAAATTCCCTTCTGTCTTGTTTTTTGGCATTATTGAAGGAACGGATGTCAAATCAACCTGTTGAAAAGTTTCCTTCTTTGTTATCAATTCCAAAAGCGATTCATCAGAAAAGCAATACGGAACTGCTCCTTTTTCGATTAGTTTACGGTTTCCTTCATATCTTTCATTCTGCCAAACAAAAACTTTCGTCCATCTGTTCTTCAATGCCTCTGTAGCGCCAGCCCATGTACCGCCCGTATTATAGTCAGAAGCTGCTACAAAAGTTCCATAAGAAGAAGCATATATATACTTATTGCGATTCATAGCTCTAGCAGCAGAAAAACCTGCATCTGGTTTCACATCAGACAAAAGAAGGTGTTTTTTATTCATAACTGCATCCAAAATATCTTTTTTTCTAATCTTTGACAGCAGAGAATCTGCCACAAATGAAACTGCCGCACTGCCATATTCCAAAGCTGCTTTCTCAGAAACTGTATCAATTCCTTTTGCGCCGCCTGAATAGATAATCAAATGTTCTCTTGCCGCTTTTTCAACCAGTTTCTGTGTAAATCGTATCCCCTCCTCATCCACGTTTCTTGATCCTACAACACCTATCCCTATTTTTTTCGCCAGACCTATATCTCCAGAATAGAATAGAATCGGCGGTGCTTTCCTTTTTAATTTCCGTTTTATCAATATTGGATAATCTGTGTCAAACTGCGTCACTATGCCAATTCCTTTTTTTTCTAATTCTTCCAATGCAAAAGCAACTGTTCCGCCCCGATATATCAATCTTTTTATCCGTTCAATATACTCTGGACTATACCCAATATCTTTTAAAAAGTTCTGATCCATAATTGTACTGGGCTGTTGTTTATTCTGAACCACCCTATCCAACAATTCATTCCATTCTTTCAATGTTAATGGTTTCGCATCACCATCATGATTCATTCCTATAAAAGAACACAATAAAATAGCAGTCATTGCATTATCTGAAATTTTCATCTAATTATCCCCTATCCTGCTTGCACTGTTAGCTAACGCAAAAGGAAACACCTTTCCACACCCATGTTTCCGCAGCTTATATCCGCATACAGTAAATGTCCACCTTGAATCTACCATATCATCAATCAATAAAACATTTTCACCCAAAACCTGTTTCACTTCAAATGATTCTTCTGCATTTTTATGCTGTAAAAAACTGGTATGCAGTTTCTTTTGGCATATCGTATCCTGTACTTTCTCAAGTGCTTCTATATATTTCAAATGAAGACGCTCTGCCAGTCTAACGGCAAATCCTGATACCAAAGCAGGCCTTCTTATTGAAGGTATACTTGTTACCCATTGAATATTATGTTCCTCCACAAAGCTGACAAGCAATTCTGCTGCGGCATCTACCAACTGATCGTCAAAATATTTATCGTTGTATTTACCCTGAATCACAAGTCTGCCCCATCCTGCATCCCCATAATTGCTTAATACCTTTCCTGTTTCACATAAAAATTCCTTTGCAATAGTATTGGTAAAATCATTTATCTGTGCAAGTTCCTGCTTTCTGATTTCTGTAATTCTCCTGCTTTTCTCCATATCCGGCTTCCATAATCGGGCTGCCGGATAATAAAATAATCCTTCCTTATAAATAGCACCTTCTACCATTAAATATTTTATACAGGCTTTTATCTTTGTTGGATTCATATTAATTACTTTCTCCAAATCTGACTGTTTCAATCCCGACTCAGAATTTTTCCTAATTTCCTTTACAATATCTTCCATAAGATTCTCTGTAGGAAATGCAGATTCTATAAAATAATTGTTTATCTGGTTATCTTCTTCTCCACTCAACAAAATCGCCAGCGCATTGTCAATTCCTCTGCCTGCCCTGCCAATTTGCTGATAATAAGCCACTATATTTCCCGGCTTTTGAAAATGAATCACAAAACCAATATTTGGTTTATCAAATCCCATGCCAAACGCCACTGTTGCTACCAGCACTTTGATCTGATCACTCATAAACAAACTAACAATATCTTCTTTACTTTCTGTCCCATCACCTTTTATATCCGCATAATAACATCTGGCAGAAATCCCATTTGTACATAACCATTTATGTACCAGTTGGCAGTCATTGACTGTCAAACAATAAATAATTCCCGTACCCGGCAATTCCCCAATATGATCCGCAATCCAAGCCAAACGTTCCTCTTTTGTCTTTAATTTGATAATCTGCAGCGCCAAAGATTTGCGCATCAAACTGCCCCTGCTGACTGCGATATCTTCGCCAAGCTGTTTTTTTATATCCTCAATAACTCTGTCATTGGCGGTTGCTGTAGTTGCTAAAATCGGAATATTAGATGGAAATACACGAATAATATCAACAATACGCCTGTAATCTGGTCTAAAATCATGTCCCCAATCAGAAATACAATGTGCCTCATCTACCACAAATAAGGCTATTTGCAAAACGCCTGTACTTATCAGCCTTTTAAAATCATCATTTGCCAGCCGTTCCGGTGAAATAATCAAAGCATCTAACTGATTATTTTTCATCCTCTCAATAATGATTTCCCAATTATCAGTATTTTCAGAATTAATGGTTCCCACATTTAACCCTAACTTCTTCGCAGAAACAATCTGATTGTTCATTAATGCCAGAAGCGGACTGATAATCAATGTAATTCCTTTTGTCCTTTTTCTTAATATCTTCGTCGCCAGAAAATAAACTAAACTTTTTCCCCAGCCTGTTTTTTGGACTACCAATGACCGTTTTCCATTTAGCACTTCCCGAATTGTATTTTCCTGCCCAGCCCTAAATTCCGCAGCTTCTCCATATGCATTTTTTAATTCTTGCAATAATTCATCCATCAAGAACTTCCTCCACCTTTGTTATGCTAAAATTCTCTAACGTAGAAACAATATGGCAGAAGTCCCACCAAAAGCCTCCTGCCATATCACCTATTCTCACAAACGATATTCAAATTTCCATTAATAATTATAATCTACGTATTCCGTATCCTTGCGCAGCTTTCCGTGTACGCTGTTTCGATATGACTTATTATCATCATCTAGGTATTTAATTCCTTGACGGATTCTGGCTGTACGCTGCCTTTGTGTATCGCTTAGGCTGTTTGTTATCTCGGATTCCTCAACACGCATATTATATACTTGCGTCATCGGTGCATAGGCGAACTCGCTGAACTCTGTATAATATGGATGCTTTGCCATTGGATCGTCCAAAAATTCTCCAGTGTCAACATCTGCTGTAAATACATTAACTTTCTTATCATAGCCCACCTTAAACTGGAATATCGCGATCTGCCCTTTCAGTTCGGTTTCCTGCTCCACGGTCAGCTCAATAATGCGTGGAATCCCATCTGCCGGCTTTGGCGGCGGTGTTACCTGCTTTGTATATTTTAAGTTAATATCACGTTTTACCTCATCATTATACAGCATTTTAAACGATACGCCAACCTCGTCATCAATCTTTGCATACAGAATCACTTTCTGCCCAATATAACTGTTAAAGATTTCTTTCTCAATTTTCTTTTCCTTATTTAATGTCAGGTAAACAAACTGATATCCCATCTCATCTGCTATTTTCTTGGCATCTGCTATCTGTACATCTGTATTGTTCTTAATTCCGATTGCGCCTGCTGTGGTAAGGGAATCCATTTTTACATAACATATTACTCCGATATTTATACGATACCAGCCATTAGAATAAGACCCAATTACCTGCACCGGCACATTTGCCCCGATTGTCGTCAATATCGTTGATGTATAAGTTGGTTCCGCATAGACTACACAATCCTCTTTTGTATAATAGGTTTCCGGCTTCGGCTCTGCTGTGTACTCTGGCCCTTGGGCATAGACAGCCATTGCCGGCTGCAATATCCCTCCCAGCAGTATGATGCAGAGCGCCAGTACCACCAATTTCTTCTTCCTAATCCAACTTGCCATTTTTCTTTCCTCCATTTCATTAGGAAACCCGTTAATAGGAAACCTTTCGTAACAGTTCAATGGGTTCTCTGAACTGTTACAACCTTTCTTCAATCTCCCTAATAAAACTCAGGCTTCACTTCACTTGGGAAGGAATCTGTCTGATAAGAACAGTTCTTGTTAATTGTAACCGAAGTAAATGTACAGCCTGTAAACGCTCCCGACCGAATACTAATGGTATTCTTTGGAATGGATACATTTGCAAGCGCCGTGCAGCCTGAAAACGCATCCTCGCCAATACTTAACAACGTTTTCGGAAATGACACTTCTGTAATACCTTTGCAAAGTGTAAACGCTTCATCTGATATTACTGTAGTTCCTGACCGGAATGTAAGCTCCGTAATTGCTTCACAGCCTGCAAAAGCCCTGCTTCCTACTGTTTCAACACCTGCCGGAATATTTATCGCCGTAATACCTAAACAGCCCTCAAACGCACTCGTTCCCAGTTTGGTAAGCCCACTTGGCAATTTTGCAATGGTAATCGCTTCACAGCCCATAAACGCCTCGTCATCCACAGTTTCCAAATCCGTGGGAAGTTTTGTCAGCTTCATTTTCGTACAGTCCAAAAACGCTTGTTTGCCAATTTTGCGAATACTGCTTGGCAGTTTCATCTGTGTAAGGGACTCACATGCATTAAACGTTTTGTCTTCTATTTCTGTTACGCCATCTGGTATGGAAATACGCGCAAGTGCCGAACAACTATCAAATGCACCAAGACCAAGTTTCTCTAATCCCTCTGGCATATCCACATCCACAAGCAGCGCACTGCTCTTAAATACATTACTTCCCATTGTCTTTACAGTGTCAGGGATTGACACGCGCACCAAATTTTTGGAACTGGCAAAAGACGACGCCGCGAGTTCAGTTACCGGCTTTCCTTCTATGGTATCCGGAATCGTTAAATCTGATTTTGATCCAAGGTACTTCTTAATTACTACATGGTCTGCAAATAAATCGTACTGGTATTCACTGTCCTGATTTGACGATGGCACGTCTTCGCGGCTCTCCTCTTCAACAATACTGCTTTCCTCCGTTGTATTGGGGTCTTCTAGGAAAAACCGATGATCGTCGTTGCGTCCGGGGTCAACTTCACCGTTTGTTCTAATATTGTCACTGCTGCTTGTTCCTTGGTTTGCCGAACTGACGGTATTGCTGTTCTGATTCGCATTACTGCTCTGGTTTGTATCACTATTTTCATTGCTGTTTGCACCGCCATTTGCATTGCCATTAGAGGAAGAAGCATCACGGTTATCTGCGATCTGTTGTTCATTTTCCTCTGATGTTTCCTCCAAAACGCGCATTGCCGTTGCATAATTTCCCTGCGATGCTTCTATCAAAGACTGAATTTCTTCGGAATAATCCTCTGGATGCTCCTCTGATGCCACTGTAGTCGTTTCCTCAGCAGCCGAAAAATTAAGAACGCCACTCTGATTCAAATACATTCCAAGCAGGAAGGCAAAAGCAATTGTACATAGCCCTACCATTCCCCAAAATAGTTTCTCCATTATGCCCTCTCCCATAGGAACCGCAATATTGCAGTTGCAAAATTGCACTCGCAAAATTGCGATTCCTTTCTATAACTTAATTATGAAAATCCGCTTCCGATACATACGTACCATAAAAAGCGCCGCGGATAACGGTTCTCAGCCCTTTACATCCTGTCAGCCCTGTTAGAGAACTACAGTTTCTAAATGCTTCCGCGCAGATTTTTGTTACCGATTCAGGGATATCCACATTGATTATCTCCGTATGGTCTTTAAATGCCTCCGACCCGATCTGCTTTACGCCGTCCGGTATACTAATATGTGTTATTTCCGTTCCTCTGTATGCCAGCAATATCCCATCACCGACAATTAAAAAATCATTTTTGCTGCTGCCGCCGGTTAATTCCATCCAGTTTTTCATCCATTGCGTGCCAGCAAACGCTTTTGTTCCAATACGTTCCACAGTATCTGGAATTGTTATATCCTCTAGCGAAGCACAGTTCATAAATGCACCATACTCAATCTCTTTCACACTTTCTGGTATATCTATACTCTCTAATCCGCTCTCCGCAAACGCCAATCTCCCTATGGATTTTATTGAATTATCGATCTGAAAATCCTTTAAATTCTTCTGACGGTAATACTGCCGCTGTGGTATCACTTCATCACTGTGATAAGAACTGCCGCCTGCCTGCACGCTGGAAGATATCGCTGTATTATCCGCCGCATTGCTGCTTGGCGTTATCTCTGCAGATGCCGTATTTCCGGAAACACTATTTCCAGAAACACTGCTGCTGGATTCTTCCTTATCAGAATCCGCTGTATCGCTTATATTATTCGTATTTTCTGTTTTATCAGACATATTATCTGCAGAAGTACTGTCATCTGTTTCCTGTTTATCCGAAACCGTGTTCTGCTGACGCTCCTGTTCCTGTGTAATAATATCCGCACGCACGTCATCTGGTACACCGTAGACTGTCGGTTTGCGATTATTCATTAGAATTACCGCTTTTCCCGCTACTACTACAGTTTTGCCTATAACATTGCTTGCTTCCGGAACATCCAACGGATGAATATAACCCGTTACGCCAACCGCACCACCAATTGGAGTTTCCCCATTTGGGGTATTATCACTTCCTGGGGTACTACTGTTATCCGAAGTTTCCGGCTCAGTCACAGGCTCTGTTGAACTGCTGGAATCCGGCGTTGTACTTGTTTGATTGTTATTATCTTCTGTTCCAACATTCGGTTTTACATCAAGGTTGGCATTGCTATCCATAAAATCTGTTGGATATGCCGATTGATAAGTAACAGGAATCCCTTTCTCCTGTCCGAATTTATCTGCGCCTGAATCTTTACTTGTAAAAATTTGCAAATTCGGGCTTCCTGCAAATGCATTGTCATCAATATCCCTTACTGAAGAAGGAATTGCTACCTGCTTTAATGCAGAATTATTAGCAAACGCCCTCTCTGAAATTGCTGTCACTGTCGTTGGAAGTGAAACATCCTCGACTGTGCCCATATTGCTCATAGAATACTTTGGTATTGTCGTTACACCGTCCGCTATTTTCACATGCTTTGTGTTCTTTAAGTTCCAGAACGCATATGTATCCATATTTCTCACTGTATTCGGCATTGCATAGTTCTCGCCTTCCCTTGCCGGAAGCACCTGATACAGCATTGTCATATTGCCATTATAAATCGCGCCATTATAGGCAGTAAGATACTCATTTTCGCTATCAATACTCACAGAAGCCAGTTTATCACAGTTCGTAAATACCCCCGTTCCCCATGACTTCACATTTTTTCCGATTTGAACAGAAGTGAGCGCCGTACAGCCCTCAAATGCGCCGGGACCTATTTTTGTCACAGAGTCTGGAAGTATCACACCTGTTAAAGCAGTACAGCCTTTAAAAGCATTGTATGATATTGTGGTAACGCCTTCTGGTATCTCGATACTGACAATTTGGTCTTTCCCCTCAAATGCATTATCTCCAATTACTTTGATCGTATCGGGAATACTGACAAAAGTGTCAGTACCCAGATACGCTGTCAGGGTTGAGCCATGAATACGAAATCGTTCATCTTCGGCAGCCGTTACTTGATTTTCTGCGATTCCCGCTACACCTGCGAAAACAGTCAATCCCAATAACGCCGCCCCCATTAAGGCTATCAATTTTTTCTTCATACAGATTCCCTTTCATTCCGATCTTTCTTCCCGTTTACGCTGTTCTAAAGCCTTTGCGTTTCCTCTCGTCACTTGTCACAAACAACAGAATAGAGATGCATGCCATACCGATTGCAAGGAACCACTTAGGATGAATCGGGTCGCCGGTCGCCGGCGTGGAGTCTAATGAACTTCCTGCCACAAGGTTTGCCGTATCTACATAAATCACATAAGGTGAGAAATGCGGCGGTACAAAGGAAATACATGCTATACCATCAATTGTCGTAAACCGTGGTGTTAACTGTTGAAGATTTCCATTATCTGCTGCCGCAACACGACAGTTTCCGCCATACTGGATTAATACATCCGGTATTGGCATTGTCACAGTGATATTTAATCCATAAGAGTCCGTAATTTTATTCTGTCCCGTCGCATCATACAGTGAGATATCCATTGGGAAATATACAAGGTTATCCAATGAACCATGCCGATTAATCAAAGCTTCCTCCACTGCTGCTGTCGCCTCTGGTGTTTCTGATATCTTTACAATAAAGTTATCGGTTGAACCGCTGACAGAAATTGATGCCAAATCTTTGTTGGATACACCGTTCTTTGTAATATAAATCTTATTGCCATCATTGTTGCTGCTGGTTCCCGGATTAGTACCTGTACCTGTGCTGGAAACTGTGCCTGTCGGCGGTGTCGTTGTACCAGAATTTGTCGGCGGTGTTGTTACTGTCGTGGATGTATTCGTACCCGGACGTCTATCCGGCCTTTCATCGTCCTCCTCGTCATCATCATCTGTTCTAGTTCGGTAGTTCGCCGTTACCGTTGCATCTGCTGCCGGCATAATAATCGTTGTCGTTACAGAAGTAGCGCTTCCAAAACCTAAACCACTTGTACTGGTTGACCAGCGAGAGAACACTCTTGTGGAAGAATCCGGTGCATATGCAGAAATTGTTACGGACTCTCCTGCCTTATATTCGCCGCTTCCAGAACCATAGTTTACTGTTAATTTGTATTTCTTTTCGGTATCCGTACCCGGTTTATTTGGATCATCTGGCTTACTAGGGTTATTCGGATCGTCTGGTTTATTTGGATCATCTGGATTATCTGGTTTGTTTGGATCGTCTGGCTTATTGGGATCATCCGGCTTATTTCCACCGCCCTCTGTATACGTTGCTGTTACCTTAACATCTGCATTCGGCATGGTAAATGTTGTATTTGCCGAAGTAATATTTACAAATAAGTTTGAATAATCCTTTGTCGGATCTTTCTCGTCTGTTACTGTCCAGCTCTTAAAGGTAGAGCCCTCTGCCGGTGCATCCGCCTGCAATAATACCTGCGTACCACCCTCCAATGTAAAGCTTGTTCCCGGTGTACCAAGCGGGTCTAATACAGTACCCTGACCTTTTTCAATTGTTAACTTATAAGGACCGTAAGGGTCAGGAACAACTACAGAAGGATCTGGAACATACGTTGCAATAATCATTCTGTCTTCCATTACGTCCGCACAAGTTGCCTGATCTTCTAGTACCTTATCGCCTACTCTGCTAATCCACTTGCTAAACCGATAACCCGTTAAACCTGGTGCTGGCGGCTTTAATTTCCAAGCTTCTTCTGCATTTGGCGTCTGTGTAAAGCTTCCGTCCGGATTTTCTTCACGAACGACTTTAATCGTGCCAAGTTCTTTCAGATCACTGCCTACAAACTGCAACGTAAATGTATTTCCCTGTGAGGAGAAAATAATCTCACCTGGATGCTTTGCTTCAATCTGCTTATAAGAAACATAAAGCGGACTTTCTTCCTTTGTCTTTTCATCAATATACTTCACACCTTCAATCACATAGAGAATCTTATCTCCTGTTTCATCAAATGTAAATGCCGTATCCGAAAGTACGCAGGACGGATTCGGGATTGTTACTGTACAAAGACGATTTACGCCTGCAAAAGCATTGTCGTCAACCTGAATTGTTGACTCTGGCAGTGTAATCTGTCCTAAGTTGGTACAATTCTGAAAACATTTCTCTGGTATTTGTCTAACAGTTGTATCCGACAGATCAACATTTGTAAGGTTCTCACAAAATGCAAATGCCTGCGGTGAAATCGCTACAACATCTTTTAATTCCGGATTTGTAGATGAATTCATATTGGTTGCACCGTAACCGTTTCTGTCATTTCTTCCGATACCCTCAAGACACTGCACAATCACATTGCCTGCATATTCTGGGTTATTGGTATCAAACAGAAGCATATTGTTGAATTGATATCTTTCGTTTCCTGTTGTATCAATATTCTTTAACGCCTTACAATCTCTAAATGGAAGTTCGCCAATTGTCTTCATACTTGCGCCAATCGCTACCTCTAAAAGATTCTCACAGCTTTGGAACGCATATGGCGGCAATTCTTCAACAGTCGTCATTTTCATATAGGTTAAATGGTCGTTACCGCCCGGATTATTTTCCGTATATTCAATCGTTTCATCACGGACTGCATAGTTAAAGCCAATTAATCCCCATTGTCCTAATGTATATGACAAATCTCTTGCAAGCGTATTTCCCACTGATTCACGGAAAAATCCGCTAAACAACCCTGCATGGATATCTTTTCCTCGTTCTGTATCCAAATTCGCAGAATAAGAATCATCCGAGTAAAGTTTTTGTACGTCAGGATCACCGTAAGTATCAACATTTAGCTTACGATCATACTCACTGCGTGCATATCTGTGCGCAACATCTGTGTACTCATGCTTATACTGCAGTCCCAAATATGCAAAATTACCATGATTATCACTATCTTTAAAGTATTTCTGTGAGTCGATACTGTCAACACCATCCGGAAGCGTCATATCCAATGTACCATTTACAATATTGCGTGCTACCGTTGGAATTTCCACACCGCTGTACTTTCCTTTGGACTCTGCTCTTAAATTAATGGTATATTCAAAATGTTCTATAATACTATAATTATCAATTTGTACTGGATTTTCTTCATCTTTCGCTAAATCTTCCGTAATCTCTTTAATTACTTCCTCATTAAATACGTCAATTTCCTCATAGTGCGGATAGTCAATTAATACGCTCTTGCCGCTCTTTGCATCCCGCACAACAACAAGATTGGTCGGGTCATCTGTCTTATAACAGATTGTTCTGTCTGACTTGCCAAACTTCGCTGTTTCCGCATTATCTTTGCCCATTGCATGACGGAACGGTGTATAAGTAGAGTGAATTGCTCCGTGGAAAGTCAAATACTCGGAATTCGTCTTAAACGCAGTTTCGCCAATTGTAATATTATTATCTTGGCTCTCCCAGAATGCGTCGCCTGCAAGATCAATCAGATTTTTGCTGAATACAACATTTTCCAATTTCTCACAGTTTGCAAACGCATCATTGCCGATGACCTTAACGGAATCGCCAAGCTCTACCCACTGCAGCTTGGAAGCGTCTTTAAATGCGCCGTCGGAAATCTCTTCTACAGAGTTATCTGGAATTACCAGCTTATATACATGATCCAATACATTCGGGCCAAAGCAGCCTTCTGCAATCTTTGTAACTTTGTGATCGCCTACTTTATCGCGAACTCTTACTTCTACATCTAATCCATTGTATCCGCTGTCCTGCAGATCGTATTTTGTTAGCGTTGCGTTTCCGTCTTCTTGTATTTCATAAGTTGCAACAAACTCACAGTTCTCACCGTCACCGGTTTCATAGTATTCCTTGCCATCAATAAAGAAACGATATAGAACTGGTTCTTTGTCTACATCCACTGCTTTTCTGGTTGATATTCTCGGAGAAGCCGGATTGTTTGCCGCACCTCTCTTATTGGCAGGGCCATCTACTACTAAGCCGTTTGCGTGCTCGACACTCTTGAAAAGTTCTGTTGGCGTATAGTACGCTGCGTCTGCCGATTCTGGGAAGATTACATTCGTTAAGCCAAAGCAGCCGATAAATGTATTATCCGGAATCTTTGTGTCACCTAACTCAATTGGGAAGGTTACTTTCTCCAAACGGTTTCTGCCGGATAAAATATAGTCATAGGCGTCTTCATTCTTTTCTACGCCTGTTGTCTTATCTTCTGGATTTTTAATATTAAACATAGTTTCAGCATAGGTGCTATTTGTTGAAATAATATCAACAATCTGTTCTGGGAATGTAAAAGTGGTCATTGCACCGCCGTTACTTCTTGAATCAACTGCAAATGCACCTTTACCAATTACAAAGTTTGTTTTTGGATTAACCTCAAATGTCGGAAACAGGACATTTGCTAATTGTTCACAGCCAAAAAATGCATATGGCCAGATTACAATAGGATTCCCGTCTGCTTTATCATCAAATTCCGCCGTTACCAAAGCAGATTTTGCAAAAGCGCCTAAACCTATCTGCTTTAACTTAATAGGAAAATGTATATTGCTTACATTTGCATTTAAAAATGCTTCCGCTCCAATTAACTCCATATTTGATCCATCAGCAATATTTACCGTGGCAAGTCCTGTACATTTATAAAATGCCCTATCACCGATAAATTCCACAGAACTTGGTATAGAAACGCTGGCAAGATCCCTTTGTTCTTTGAATGCATTATTTGCAATTCCTTTCACTGTTATTTTTCCTGTGATCAAGTGGTTGCTGGCATCTGTAGTCTGATCCTTGGAAACGGCATCCGGCAACATCCGAATTACAAAATTTCCGCCGCCTGCATCAATCAAGGTTGCTCCCTTTAACAATAAATTCCCTTCCGTTGCTGCTCTGTCACAAATTGTTTTATGCAAAAAGCTGGACTTGTAATCAGTAGTACCGCCCGCGCCTTCACACAATTGTTTAAAATTTTTTTCAAATTTTTCATCAACACTCTTAATTTTATCTCGTTCTTTCTTTAAATCTTCCCATTCTTTTGATGCATTACTTACATCTGTAGCACTCTCATATTTTGTTTTAAACGCATCCAGCTTCGTCTTTAATTCTTTCATTGCTTGATTATACGCTGCAACCTTACCTTCCCAGTCTGCATATCCTGAATGCTCTTTTATAATATCTTCTACACCTGTATTGTCCGCTGCTGAAATCACAACATATGGATTTTTTCCAGCATAAGAAACAGGACTGCTGGTAATGTTAGTCGATCCAGAATTAGAACTGCTAACTTCAAATGTTTTTATTTCTAATTGTTTTGTTTCTATTTTTGTTGGCTTCAACGTTACACCTGATATAGTTGGAGCTACTTCTTCTGTTGTTACAGTTGCCTTTGCCGTATACTTTTCGCCTTCAAGAGCCGCAACAACAGCATCCATATACTCCTTATCAGCCACAATGTACTCTAAATATTCATCCGAATTAATCACAAGGTTTGTATCACCGCCGGCAATCCCTGTAACAATGCCTTCATTTTTATCGGTTAATTTCTGTTGAACCAATAATTTTTCTGTTAGTGTTCCTCCTGCAAATATATAAGTCTTAACTTCTTCTCCATCATATTCTTCACTTTTCGTTTTCGTTAACTGTAACTTGTCAAGAATATCCTTATCTGCACCAAAGTCAAGTTCAGGCTTTCCATACGCATATTCCGTATAGTCATTATCCGTCAACTGCTTACTGTTCGCCGCCGCCCGCATCGTTCCCAGATTCTCGACTGGTATCGCTGCGATTACAATTGCCATAATCATTACAAGCGCGGCGATTGTACGCTTTACGCGTCTTCTCAGCTTGTAATTTTTCTTTTTCTTTTTACTCTTTGTCATCTTGTTTCTCCCCATTAAAATTTTTAGTCCCCTTACACATCTACGAAATCTTTTTTGCAACAACGACGAATCTTCCCTTTTTCTCCTGATAATCACAGGTGGACAGGGTTAAAAGCTGATCGCCGTAGCTTGCGGTTACTCCCGTATCGTATAGTGACAACGCCGACATCTCATGAATATAAGAATTAAACTCTTTCTCTGAAGCGGCATTGATAAATTGATAATACTTAAAGGTGACATCCTCCTCCGAATAAACCTTGGAACGGAATACATACATTACTTGATACTCGCCTTTCTCATAAATCGTATCAAACAATATGGTTGGATGCTCCTGATAATAAGATTCCTTACTGTATTTATTTAAAGAGCCGAACATTTTTCCCGATTTCATATGATGCCCGTACAGTATGATATTGTCACATCCGCGTAGAATATCACACTGATAATCCATAAAAATACAGCCGTTACGATCCTCCTCCTGATTAAAATTATGATCGAGATAGTACTCATTATTGACTGTCTGCATAACAGGGTAGTCAATTATTGTATCGTCAATTTTTATCCATCCGATTAGCTTTTTATTCTTATTATATATTTTTTCATATTCTGGAAGGATATCGGGTATTACGACATTATCTTCTGTAAAATGAATTTTCGCGCCGCTCTTTGCCGCTCTGCCAGTTGCTCCTGCTTCCTTGAGTGCCAAAAGTTCCTCAAATTCTTTCGCGCTCTTGGCAGAAACTTGGTAATATGCTCCCACATATCCAAAACATACCAGACAGATTACAGCACACGCCGCTATCATACACTTTCGTTTGCGTTCTTTCTTGCGAAGCACCCGCAAAATTTCTTCCTGCATTGCAGGGTCAAAGTCATCTAACTTAATTTTGGACTGTTTTGCCTGCTTCATTGTCTGGGTTTGCCCCACCGTCTGGACTTGCCCCATCGTCTTAGCTTGCCCAATAATACTAACATGACCCAGCCTCAGATAGTGCTAGTTTAGAACTAGGTGGTCGC
>VSNQ01000139.1 GCA_009774395.1 Lachnospiraceae bacterium | reverse complement strand
AGAGCGCCTTACTTCTGATGCGTATGTGTCAGAAGTAATAAGGCGTTACTTTTGTCAAAAGTAACAAAATGCTGTGCCAGTGAAAACAAGCGACGCAAGGCGGCATTTGTTTTCACTGGCACAGCAGCGATAAATGCGAAGCATTTAGAGCAATATTTAAGACGGAAGGGAGGCGGAAAATGGCGGGAAGAACCATATCTTTCCCGAAAGGCGATGGCAGTCTGGCGCACAACAACAGGGAATTTATAGCAAATAATGTCTGTCCGGAAAGGACAGGCTGGAACAAAACATATATCAGGGAATCCATAGTAGATGCTTATGAAAAATGCTTCGGGGAAGCTGTCAAGGAATATAATGAGGGGCAGAAACGTAATGACAGAAAAAATCAGTAATTATATGAAAAAGATAGAAAATTCCGATAACGGGGAGAATGTGTTTTATGAAAATATTGTACAGCTTGGCACAAAGTACGATACGCCTGTTGTGGATGAAGATGGAAATCTGACAGAGGCGGCAAAAGAGGCAGTTGATTTGTTGGACGAATATGCAAGAACTTTTCAGGAACGAAACCCTAATTTACATTTATTTAATTGTGTCCTGCATCTGGACGAGGCAACGCCGCATCTGCATATAGACTATATCCCTGTGGCAGACGGATACAAAAAGGGCATGAAAACAAGGAACAGTATTTCCAAAGCCCTTCAGCAGATGGGATTTGAAAAAGGCAAAGGCAGATATGACAATGAGGTGATTGACTGGGAGGCAAGAGAGCGTGATTATTTAATGGATTTATGCCGGGAGCGTGGAATAGAGGTAGAAATCAAAGGAGATAAGCGCGATAATCTTACTCTGCCGGAATACAAAGCGGTAATGCGGAAAGTAGAGTGTCTTGAGGCAGAGGCGGAAAAGCTGGATAAGCAGAATGAAACTTTGGAGCAGTGTAATGAAAGTTTGCAGAAGCGGGCATCTGACCTACATGGTCAGGTGCAGGAAATGGAAGTACATAACAAGGAATTGGTTTTGCAGGCACAGGAGCTTACGGAACAGATTGAGGAAGCAGAGGCGAAAGAAAAAGCGGCGCAGGAGGTTCTTGCCAAACATGATTTAAGGGCAGATACATTTCAATTGATTTCAAAGGAAGTGGCGGCGGAAACAAAAAATATGAAAAGCGCTGCCGTTCTGGTAGCCAATCTTTTCAGTAGCGAGGAATATGTCAAAGTGAAGAAAAGCGACTGGAATAAAATACTGGATGCTTTTAATAAGGCAGTATCAAGAAATCATCTTTTGGAAAAGTATGAGAAGAAGATATCAAATTTGGAGAAGAAGATAGCTGTGCTTACTGAGCAAGTCGAAAAATTAAAACGGTTTGTAGCATCTATGGGACTTGGAGAGGCGTTTGTGGAGTTTGTAAAATCGCTTGCTCCAAAGACGATGAAACAAAAGCTGGAAGATGCAAAAGCGGATGCGACTGAACACAACCGTCAGAGAAAAAATACGCAGGTATTGCCGGAAAAGAATAAGCGGTGGCAGCAGGAAATGTAAATTTTATGGAAGGAGAGGAACAGACAATGAACATATCTTATGAAAAATGTGGAGATTATTTAATACCAAACTTAATTCCTGATTCGGAGCCGGAAGGAGAGTTAAGGAAATTTGGATTGATGCGGAAACATTATCTGAAAGAGTACAAGAGAGGGATTTATTCAGGCTTGTTACTATCTGGTGAACTAAAGAAACATCTGCTCATGACACAGGGACAGGCAGAGGAAAGATTTGATTTGCTCGTGGGGCAGATGGCAGAGAGGGAAGGTGTGACGGAGCAGTTAAAGAAAAGAAATCAGATGCGTTGGGTGCAGAGAATGAATTGTATTAGGGAGAGGGCAGAGGAGATTGTGAGGGAAGAAATTATATATATATTATAAAGATTGGAATGGGACGGGTAAACTGTCCCATTTGTAAGTTTTATGCAATTTTAAGAAGAATCTAAATGACAATTTGGATATTTTGTAGTAAAATTAATTTCCCGTTTTCGACACTTGTGAACTAAAAAAATCCGATAATCCTTATAAATACTGGGGTTATCGGATTATTCCTTGTATATAAATGTTGTATGTGAACCCTATCTCAAAATTTTTTTTATTTTTCCATTTAAATCCTTGGGTTTATAATGCAGCCTGTCCAGATTCAAAGATGTTAATTGCTCCAGGGCATCTAGCGCCCTGCTTCCATTATAGAGTGCCATATATTCAACATCATGGATATTAGTAACGTTCATGTTTCTTAAAGTAGTGATTAAATCCTGTGGTGTTACACGAGTTTCCTGATCATCTAACTTGGCCTCCAGTAAACGATATACCAGCAATGCAGTATAGCGGATCAGAAAATGCGCTTTGATACGGTTTGGCAGCCGATGGTTTACAGGCCTTCCTGTGAAATTGGTTTTTATAATCCGGAAACAGTCTTCAATCTGGTATCTTTCATGTGATACGTCCAGAATGTCTTTGGCTGGATCCAGAAGGTTTGTCGCCACAGCATAATAGCCATCGTATTTTTCTTCCTCTGCAATCTTCGCTTCATCAAGCAGATATTCAACGGCTGCCTTTTCACCGGATTTTGTATGTGTCACCCTTTTCATAAATCTCTTTATATCATTTGGTCCCTTTTTGATTTCCTCAGGATCTTTCTTTTCCAATAGTTTTTTAGCGCGTTCAATCTGCCGTTCGCGTACAGCTCTCTGGTATTCCATCATTTTCCGTGAAAATGTGATAATGATGCGTTGTTTTAGGAGTCCGGTTGCTTTTACACGTTTGACTTTACCATTTTTAAGGATTTTTTCCTCATACAGCCCAAGGTCTACGGCTTTATCTGCATCAATGATCTTATAGGCAAAATCATTGTATAATTTCAGGTTCTCTTCCAGGTGCCTGTCAAATTCCTTCATACCACTGATTTTTACCGGTGCGTCATTGGAAAGCAGTTTGTAGTCAAAGTCATTGAATACAGATTTTTTCAGAGTATCACTGAGCTTTTTGATGGACTGTGTGACAATAAATGCCCGGCCTCCCATACTGTTGAACTTGCGGATGTTATAAGAACCCAGCCCGGCATCCGCACAATAAATGAATTTTGCCCCATCCAGCATCTGGAGTACTTCTTTTTCCAAAGGGACAGCAGTTGCCTGCTCACTGGTATTTCCGGGATGGAGACACATAGTGATCGGAATGCCCCTGCTGTCCATGAAAAGCCCCATTTCTACGATGGGATTCGGACGGTGTTCTTTGCTTATGCCAAATTTCCTTAATCCATTGATGATTTCGCCAGTCACTTCATCAACCACGTCTTCATCTGGCTGTTCACACTCAAAATAGAAATTTGTACAATCATAGTAGAGGACAGAAGTGTCCCGTTTCACGACCGAGTTACTGTTTTTAAAAAGCCATTCCAGATAAGAGTCATAATTAGTTTCTAATAAATCCATAAACCGAAGGATGTGCTGGTAATCAAAACAGGGTTGTTCATAATAGGATGCCAGATGGTTCCATGTGGCAAATTTGGATCTGGGATCCAGAATCCTTGCATATGTAAGAAAGCGTGAGATTGTAAAGCAGTCAAAAGTAACTTTACGCCCGCTGCTTTTTTGCGAAAAGAATTCTTTCAGGTTAAGACCTTCCATAATGTACTGCAGAAAAAAGTATCCGATATTAACCCAATTGGAAGCAGACGCCGCATCCTGTGTATGTTTCACTTTTTCATTGAAATCAGCAGTCAGGTTAAAAGTGACTCTGCCAATCAGGTATTCTTCATTCATTTTTTTGATTTCTTCTCTTACATAAGCTTCTGGATCATCTGTTATTTTTAAAAGTTCAGAATGTTTTCCAAAGTTTTTAACATTTCTGGTGGTCGTTTTTTTCCCATTCCGAATGCCTTGCTGAGCATAATAGGTAGGATCTTTAAGACGTTTATCATAGTATAGCTTCATAAAACATCACCTCATAACCATTATATCATATACATACAGCACATACAACATAAAAATAGGGAAAATTTGACAAAATAATAAGCCTAAAATAAGGCTTTAAGAAGTTTTTGGGTAATAGGAAGTGTCGAACTCCCGTCCCATTTGTAAGTTTTATGCAATTTTAAGAAGAATCTAAATGACAATTTGGATATTTTGTAGTAAAATTAATTTGGAAAATTATGCAAGGAGGTTGTCTTATGATTGACAACAAGAAAGAACAAGAGCGAGATGAGCTTCACCGTACCATATGGAATATGGCAAATGACCTTAGAGGTAGTGTAGACGGTTGGGATTTCAAACAGTATGTGTTAGGTATGCTGTTTTATAGATATATTTCGGAGAATTTTGTTAAATTTGTAAATGCAGGAGAGGTAGAGGCAGGCAACGACAATTTTGACTATGCAAAGTTAGATAATGAAGTTGCAGAGGAAGCAAGGGAGGATTTGGTGCAGTCAAAGGGATATTTCATTCTGCCAAGCCAGCTATTTTGTAATGTGAAAGAGAAAGCACCAAACAATGAAAATTTGAACGAAACATTGGAAAGTGTATTTAGAAATATAGAAGCTTCCGCACAGGGACATGACAGCGAGGATGACTTCAAGGGATTATTTGATGATATTGATGTAAATAGTAATAAATTGGGTGGCACTGTAGCTAAGAGAAATGAAAAACTTGTTAAGCTCCTGAACGGTGTTGCGGAGATGAAGTTAGGGGATTATCAGGATAATACCATTGATGCATTTGGTGATGCGTATGAGTTTTTAATGGGAATGTACGCTTCCAATGCAGGAAAAAGTGGCGGGGAGTATTATACGCCGCAGGAAGTTTCGGAGCTTCTTACAAGAATTACGGTATTGGGAAAGAAAGAGGTCAACAAGGTCTACGATCCGGCTTGTGGGAGCGGTTCGCTTTTACTGAAATTTGCAAAAGTTTTGGGAAAAGAAAATGTGCGGCAGGGATTTTTTGGACAGGAAATCAATATTACGACTTATAATCTTTGCCGTATCAATATGTTCCTGCATGATATTGGATATGAAAAATTTAGTATTGGTCATGGAGATACTTTGACAGAGCCGTTGCATTGGGATGATGAGCCATTTGAGGCGATTGTTTCCAATCCGCCATACTCTATCAAATGGGAGGGTGATGATAACCCGATTCTTATTAATGATGAGCGTTTTTCTCCCGCCGGTGTGCTTGCGCCGAAGTCAAAAGCGGACTTGGCGTTTATTATGCATTCCCTGTCATGGCTTGCGACAAATGGAACAGCGGCTATTGTATGCTTTCCCGGTGTCATGTATCGTGGTGGTGCGGAGCAGAAAATCCGTAAATATCTGATTGACAATAACTATGTGGAATGTGTGATACAGCTTCCTGATAATCTTTTCTTTGGGACAAGCATAGCCACTTGTATTATGGTGATGAAAAAGAATAAGGTGGAAAACAGTACGTTATTTATTGATGCTTCTAAGGAATGTGTGAAAATTACGAATAATAATAAGCTGACAGAGGAAAACATTCAAAATATTTTGTCGACATATGAGAAAAGAGAGAACAAGCAATATTATGCAGCAGTAGTGGAAAATGATAAGATTGCGGAGAATAGTTATAATCTTTCGGCTTCGTCCTATGTGGAGCAGGAGGATACAAGAGAGAAAATTGATATTGTGAAATTGAATGCGGAAATTAAGAAGATTGTAGCGAGAGAAGAACAACTTCGGGCAGAAATTGATAAGATTATTGCGGAAATTGAGGTATGATATGAGCGAATTATTTCCTAATCAATATTGGGGTATGGAAATATGGAAGCATAAAGAACTTCCAATATTAGAATCCCATGATTTTAATTTTTTTAGATGCATTGAATTTAAAGAAAGTTTTTATGGAAAAATGCTTAGCGAGTTACATAGTGATAATTTGAGAGTGAGTAGAGTAGATAATCGTTATTCAAACCTGTTTCCGGGACAAAAACTATCTTATTGGGCTGATAGTCCACAAACTGCAAGAGCAGAAGTTAAAAGATGGGGAGCAAAAAACAATTTATTAACTTTTTGGGCTTATGATGATGGGAGTAGCTTTATTCCTACCGTTTATCCAGCCGATTATTTGCGTATTATAGATGGGATTCATTTTGGTTTTGACGGAATATTGAAAAAGGTAGAAAATCATGAAAAGTTATCAGAAGAAGATCGGAATTTTGTAGATAGAATAGCTTTGGAGGAGCCAGATTGCCTTGCATATAAATCAGAAGCTAGAAAGGGTGGTATTTGCTTTTTATTTTTTGAACATGGATTTAAGAAATTATCTTTGCGGGAAGTATCGTTAAGGCTTGGCGATTATCCGGGGAAAAACTGTGCAGCAGTTCATTGTGCTGTTACAAGTGATTTTACCCCTGTGATTGAAAGCTATGGATACTATTTTCTGCCTAAGGCAAGGAAAAAGTATAATGAGGAATATAAGAAAACAGATGAATATATATTAAGAAAGCAAGTTAAAGAGTATTCGTCAATGAAAATTAGGGAGGCTATGAAATGAGCAACTTGGCAGAGATGTTAGCAGAATTTTGTCCTAATGGAATTGAATTAAAAAAAGTATCTGATGTGACAACTGTTGCAAGAGGAATACGGGTGGTTAGAAATCAACTTTCAGAAGAAGGATTTCCTGTATATCAAAACAGTATGAAACCATTAGGTTATTATGAAAAAGCAAATTGCCCTGCAAAAACAACTTTTGTTATTGGTGCTGGTGCAGCTGGAGAAATTGGGTATTGTGATATTAATTTTTGGGCAGCAGACGATTGCTATTATTTTGTGCATACTGAAGAATTAGATAGCAGATATCTCTATCATGTGCTTTTAACTCGCAAGACACAAATCTGTTCAAAAGTACGAAGGGCAAGTGTACCACGTTTGGCGCGAACGGTTATTGAAAATCTTGTAATACCGATACCACCGATTGAAATCCAACATGAAATTGTTCGTATATTAGATAATTTTACAGAACTTACAAAAGAACTTACAAAAGAACTTACGGCTCGAAAAAAGCAATTTGAATATTATAGAGATAAATTGCTAGGATTTGATATATCAATACCAAAAGTAAGGCTAAGAAACATTGCAAAAGATATTTATAGAGGTTCAGGGATTACAAGAGAACAAGTGACAGAGGATGGGATTCCATGTGTTAGATATGGAGAAATATACACAACGTATAATATTTGGTTTGATGAATGTAAATCCCATACAACAATAGAGAATATTGCAAATCCTAAATATTTTGAATATGGAGATATACTGTTTGCAATAACTGGTGAAAGTGTAGAAGATATAGCAAAGTCAACTGCCTATGTGGGTAATGAAAAGTGCTTGGCAGGTGGAGATATTGTTGTATTAAAACACAATCAAAATCCTAAATATTTATCTTATGTGCTTTCCACACATAATGCACAACAACAAAAGAGCAAAGGGAAAATTAAAAGTAAAGTGGTACATTCCAGTGTACCTGCTATTGAGGAAATTGAAATACCATTGCCTGATTTGGAAATACAAAATAGATTAGTGAATGTTTTGGATAATTTTGACGCTATTTGTACAGATCTCAATATTGGCTTACCAGCAGAAATTGAAGCAAGGCAAAAACAATATGAGTATTATCGAGATTTATTATTGACATTTGTTGAACAGGGCAACACAATCTTAACAGACAGACAGACAGACAGACAGACAGACAGACAGACATTAATTAAACTTTTGCAGTATGTGTTTGATATTGTATTTTTGCCATTAGAAGTAGTAGCAGAATACTCAAAGGATAGGATATCTGCAAAAAAAGTAGATGCTTCTAATTATGTGGGGGTTGATAATTTATTACAAGAGTGTTTGGGTAAAGTAGATTCTTTATATGTTCCACAGGACGGAAATCAAATAGCGTTTAGGGAAAATGATATTTTAATTGGAAATATTAGACCTTATTTAAAAAAAGCTTGGTTGGCAGATTGTAATGGAGGAACAAATGGAGATGTTTTAACGATTAGGGTTAATGATGATAAGTGGGTTACACCAAAATTTTTATATTACGTTTTAACATCGGACAGATTTTTTGCTTATAACATGCAAAATGCTAAAGGAGCAAAAATGCCTCGTGGCAACAAAGAAGCTATAATGAAATATACTGTCCCATTACCAAGCATGGAAAAACAAGAACGCATTGTAGCAGTCTTAGACCGCTTTAATTCTTTGTGCAACAATCTTTCCAGTGGACTTCCGGCAGAAATTGAAGCAAGGAAAAAACAGTACGAATATTATAGAGATAAATTATTATCGTTTGAGGAAGTGAAGTTATTGTGATGAACGTACAGAATATAACAAAGAAACAACATTATATCCCACAGGTATACTTGAGAGGTTTTTCACCAGAATATAATGATAAGAGCCATGAGATATCTTGTTCAGGATATACGATATATTGCTATGATTTAACCAAAACCACACAATCATACAAACCTGTTCCAATTAAATCTGTATGTTATAAAAATTATTTGTATGAGGTAACAGGAGATGATGGGGAGATTGTTCTACCAAATCATTTGGAAAAGTGTTTTTCTGCATTAGAAAAAATGTTTGGCACATACAGACACATATTGGAAACAAAGGCATTTATAACTGAAAATTATACAACGAATTATTTTTTGACACAGGAGGAGAGAATATTTTGGGTAACATATATTCTTATTCAAATTTTGAGAATGCCACAGGTACTTGAAATTGCGAAACAAGTTAGTTTGGAAACATTAGAGGAAGAACTTACGAATGAACAAGCGCAGAATATAGCGAGATTTTGTTGCTTACCTTTTTTCGGTGAAATGGCAGAGGGGAAGAAGGAAACAATGTTAATTAATTCTCTGTTTGAGCCATTGAAAAGTATGACTTTTGGAATTGGAGTAGATATACAAAAAAGAATAATTACATCTGACAAACCTGTATTTGTTTACGCTAAAGAGTTTCCCTGTAAAGAATATGAGAGAATAATTTTTCCCATTTCATCACAGATATGTTTATTTATGTTTGGTAATGAAGATAAGAAAATGCAACGAAAAAATTTCCTCTTTCCAATAGGGGAAGAACATCGAGAAGAGATAATAAAATCAATGTCAGCTTCAGCTTTTGAGAAAGTTTATTCAAATCATATTTTTGATAAGAAGGAAAGAAGATATATAAAAGAAATTATGAATGATAGAAAAGTAGTCAAGTAGACGTGCTATATATTAGTTTCATAACAAAGGCAAATGAGAGTATAATTGTTGTGTTGGTCGCAAAGCATTTTGCATTTATCAAGGTAAGGTAGAACTTGTTTTTATATGGTATGGAATTTGGTAATGAATATTTTAAGGGGTTGAGCGAATGAGTACATTTAACATGGTTGCTTCCATGAATGAGAGTACAGTAGTATCTGAATATATACCGGAAAGCAAGTGTTCTGACAGCTATCAGAGCGAAGCAGATTTGGAAAAAGAGTTTATCCGTATGCTTTCAGAACAGGGGTATGAATATCTGCAAATTCATACAGAGGCAGAGTTGATTGCGAATCTTCGCAAGAAGATAGAACAGCTTAATTCCTACACTTTTACAGATACAGAATGGGAACGCTTTTTTCATAAATACATTGTTAACGCTAATGAAGGAATTATAGAAAAGACACGCACAATTCAGGAAGATGCAGTAAAGAATATGGAGCGTGACGATGGAAGTACGAAGAACATCACGCTTATAGACAAGAAGAATATCCACAACAACCGTTTGCAGGTAATTAATCAATATGAAGTGTCACAAACTGAGGGAGCAAAGTTCAATAATCGGTACGATGTGACAATCCTTGTAAATGGTTTTCCACTCATTCATGTAGAACTGAAGCGCAGGGGTGTTGCAATTCGGGAAGCATTCAACCAGATTAACCGTTATCAGAGAGATAGCTTTTGGGCAGGAAGCGGACTATATGAATATGTGCAGATATTTGTTATTTCAAATGGAACACATACAAAGTATTATTCCAATACCACTCGTTCTGCCCATATTAAAGAGCAGGAAAAGAACACAAGTAGAGGCAAAAAGACCAGCAATAGTTTTGAGTTCACTTCTTTTTGGGCGGATGCAAATAATAAAGTCATTTCTGACCTTGTAGACTTTACAAAAACCTTTCTGTCAAAACATACCATTCTAAATGTATTGGCAAAATATTGTGTATTTACTTCGGAAGAATTACTGCTTGTTATGCGTCCATATCAGATTGCTGCTACAGAGAAAATATTGAATCGTATTGAAATTGCGACGAATTATAAGAAATTGGGAACGCTGGAAGCAGGAGGCTATATTTGGCATACAACCGGAAGCGGTAAAACATTAACATCATTTAAGACGGCACAGTTGGCAAGCAAGCTTGATTTTGTTGACAAAGTGCTTTTTGTTGTTGACCGTAAAGACCTTGATTATCAGACTATGAAAGAATATGACCGTTTTCAAAAAGGCGCTGCCAATAGTAATACATCAACAGTCGTTTTGAAGAAACAGTTAGAGGAGGATGACGCCAAAATTATCATTACCACAATTCAAAAGCTGGATAATTTTATCAGAAGATATAAAGGACATGAGGTGTTTAGCAGGCATATTGTTCTAGTATTTGATGAGTGCCATCGTTCTCAGTTTGGAGATATGCATACTGCCATTACTAAGAATTTTAAGAACTATCATATTTTTGGTTTTACAGGAACACCAATCTTTGCTGATAATGCTGGAAGCGGAAAGAATGCTGATTTACGCACGACACCACAGGCATTTGGCGATAAACTTCATACATATACAATTGTAGATGCAATCAATGATGAAAATGTATTGCCGTTTCGTATTGATTATATTAAGACAATTAAGGAAAATGAAGCTTCGCATCATAAGGAAAAAGGACATGATAAGCAGGTATCAGCTATTGACACAGAGAAGGCGCTTTTAGAGCCAAAGCGAATTGCCAAGATTGTAACATATATTTTGGAACATTTTGACCAAAAGACAAAGAGAAATAGGGAAAGTTTTGACTTTTCTAAATTGATGAACGTGCAGGAGGTAGCAAGCAGTCAGGCAAAGAATAGGGACAAGGTAGAAGAAATAAAAGAGTCTGTCCGCATGAAGGGCTTTAATTCCATATTCGCAGTGAGTTCCATAGATGCAGCAAAATTATATTACACAGAATTTAAGAGGCAGATGGATAAGCTACCACAAGCTGCACCTGCAGGTCAACCGCATAAACTGAGAGTGGCAACGATATATAGCTATGGGGTTAATGAATCAGAAAACGATGATTTTGTAGAAGATGAAAATTCAGAAAATACAGACGGACTTGATAAAAGTTCCAGAGATTTTCTTGAAATGGCGATTGATGATTATAACAAGATTTTCAAAACCAATTATGATACATCAAGCGATAAATTCCAGAATTATTATAAAGATGTTTCCCTTAGAATGAAAAACAGGGAAATTGATATATTGATTGTAGTCAATATGTTTCTAACCGGATTTGACGCGACGACTTTGAATACCTTGTGGGTGGACAAGAACCTGAAATATCATGGATTATTGCAGGCATTTTCTAGGACAAACCGTATTCTTAATTCTGTTAAGACTTTTGGTAATATCGTATGTTTCCGTAATTTGGAGGAAGAAACAAATAATGCGATTGCACTTTTTGGTGACAAAGAGGCAGGAAGTGTTGTTTTATTAA
>VSNQ01000138.1 GCA_009774395.1 Lachnospiraceae bacterium | reverse complement strand
ATATTATATTTGAGAAATAAAAATAAATATAATATCTTCCCTATCTCCAGTATAATTTGCCATATGTAAAACACCTTTTTTTCCTTCCAATGCAGGAAGAATATCCGGCAGTACCATCAGCTTTTCATCCAGCCGTTCCAGTTGTCCGATATTCACCTTCACCCCACCGTATCCCAGCATTACGTTAAAATCTTTATCAAACTGGATTCTATCGCTAATTACATTGTACTTATTCATCAGTTTTGTAATGGTCAGTATATTCTGAAAAATTTCCTCGTTTTCCACAGGCAGCTTTTCATAGAGCACTACATGGTCAAACGTTATTCCTGTAATCTGTGGTATTCCCTTTGTGATTACTTTCGACGCTTCTACAACGACACCTTTATTATCAAAATACATAAATCTGCCGAGATATTCCACATATCCAGCTAGTGCTTTCTCATACACTGTAATTTTAATCGTATCGTTGGATTGTACTGCAACGTCCATCGTTTCCACAAAGGGTACATCCTTAATGTCTTTATTTTTATACTTCAGAGATAAGTACAGGGAGTTATCCCCGAAGTATCCCGTCATAATCATTGAGCGTATCTCGGCAGCCGAATAATGCTTGTTACCTTCTACCACCACATTCCGCACTGCAAAATGCAGCAGTACGAAATAGGAAGCCAAAAGCAGAACATTGATAATACCAAGAAAAATAATTATCCCAACCTTTAATCGAATATTAGGAAGTTTCATTATGTCTGCATTGCGTTTCATCTTTGCTCCCATTTAAAGTTAATATAACCCGAAGTTAAAAACTTTTTAAACCTTAATCATAGCTTATTCTGGCACCAAGCTTTGCAAAATCTCCGGCGATATCCTGATATCCTCTATTAATGTAACAGATATCCGATACCGTGGTAATGCCTTCTGCTGCAAGTCCGGCAATCACCAACGCTGCGCCGCCCCGAAGTTCCTTAGCAATTACATTTCTGCCCTCCAATGTGCTTACGCCTGTTACAATAGCACATTCTTCTGATGTAACAGCAATATCAGCACCCATACGCTGTAATTCCTCTATGATTTTAAAACGGCTTGAAAATATCTTTTCTTTTATCATTAATTTCCCATTAGCAACACACGCCGCCGCTAGTAAAGGCGATTGTAAATCCGTGGGAAAACCTGGGTAAATATCCGTTTCAATATAGGATATATTCCGCAGTTCACTACGGTTCGGCGCGTACAATGTCAAACTGTTATTATCTGCATGATAAGAAAATATGCCTCCCATGCCCGTTATTACCTCGCAAACACTGTCTAAATGACTGATTGGTATATTTTCTAATGTAATATTGCCGCCTGCGGCAAGTGCAGCAAACAGATAGGTTCCGGCTACAATCCGATCGGGCACCACACAGTAATCAACACCATGCAGCCTGCACAACTCTACGCCGTGAATCACAATTTTCCCACTTTCCATAAAATCCTTATGTATCCGAATATCCGCGCCAGCCTGATTTAAAAATGCACAAAGAGCCGTTACTTCTGGTTCTTTGGCAGCATTCCATATCACCGTTGTTCCCTTTGCTGTTACAGCAGCAAGAATTGTATTCTGCGTCGCACCTACGCTGGAAAATGGAAAACGGATTTCAGTGCCGATCAGTTCATCCGCATATGCATGGATATGATTTCCCTCCGTCCATATCTGCGCACCCAGCTTTTCAAGCCCGTACAAATGCAAATTAATAGGACGTTCTCCAATTACACAGCCTCCCGGATAGTCCACATACACCTCTCCTAGACGTCCAAGCAGCGCACCCATTAAAATAACCGAAGAACGCATCGCACTGACATAACGGCTTGGCAGCCTACATTCCTGGATATCTGTGGATTCTATCACAATATCCATGCCATTAACTCCCATTGTCTGCTCAACTTTCGCACCTGTACTTTTTATCAGCGTGCCCATATACATTACATCAGTAATCTGCGGGCAGCCGCGCAATACACATTTATCCGAAACCAACAGACATGCAGCCATTACCGGAAGCGTGGCATTTTTAGAACCTTGTATTCTTACTGTACCCTCAAGCGGATATCCCCCTTCCATACGAATCAATCTGGTATTTTGTGTTGTTTGGGACATAGCATCTCACCACATAAAAATATGAATTATATTATTATATGTAGATACCCTTTGGCATTTTACAATTATTTATAAATGTAAGCCACCTGCTATTTGCATTTCTTGCTGACATTAAGCACAATTCCAATCTCCGCAAGCAAAAACAACGATGAAGTTCCTCCATAACTAATAAATGGTAGTGTAATTCCTGTATTGGGAATGGTATTCGTAACAACAGCGATATTTAGTATTACCTGTATCGCATAATGTGCCATAACACCGACTACCAATAACGAACCAAAACGATCTGTAGTCTTATTTGCCACTATCATACAGCTCCAAATTAAAACCACAAACAATAAAATAATGGTAACTGCACCAAATAATCCCAATTCTTCGCAGATAATTGAGAAAATCATATCGTTTTGCGCCTCTGGAAGAAACTTACGCTTCTGCATGCTCTGCCCAAGCCCTTTCCCCCACAATCCGCCAGAACCAATCGCATATAATGCCTGCAACGTTTGAAACGCTTTATCTGTACTGTATGATTCTGGATCCAGCCATGCTCTGACACGCCCCAAACGGAACGATCCCTCTCCTGTCGCTCCCGGCCCTGCAGCATAAAATACAATCGCTGCTACTGCCGCAAGCCCCACAACACCGATAATAATAAACCATTTATAGTCTGGTACTGCCACAAAAAGCATTGCAACTGCAATTCCAACAATAATAATTGCCGAACTTAGATTACTGGATATAATATAGATTAATCCAGCAACCACCACTGGCGGTGTCATAAGAATCGCCAAACCTTTTGGCGTCCGCAGTATATTTTTGCCTAATTCCTCTATCCGCTGTATCATACTCGCCAAATAAATAATTATACCGATTTTCGCGACCTCCGCAGGCTGTAATGTCAGACCGATTTTCAGGTCAATCCATCTTGTCGCACCGTTTCTAGTAACTCCCAACGGCGTCAGCAGCAGGAAAATCAATATAATAGATACCGCAAGCGCAATAAAGTCAAATCTCTGCCAAAATTTATACGGTATCTTAGATACGAAAAATAATGCCACAATTCCAAGCGCCGTAGCTAAGGCCTGTTTCCTTAAATAATATGCCGGATCTTCCATATCCACGCCCGCTTCATAGGAACTGGCAGAATATATCATCAGCAAGCCGAAGCATACAAGAAACAGTACCACAACTAACAGCACATAATCCATATTATGTCTGCCGTTTCGGAACTTTTGCGGTCTTCTCGCCACGATATCACTCCTCCAAGTTATAAATATAGTCCTTAAATTGTTTTCCCCTTACCTCATAGTTTGGAAACATTCCCCAACTTGCGCACGCAGGGGACAATAATACAGCATCTCCTTTCGCGGCTTCCCGCACGCAGGTATCCAGTGCTTCCTGAAAAGTTTCTGCAAATAAAATATCCTCTTTCGGGAAACCATGCTTCTCCGCACACTGGGCTATTTTTTCTTTTGTTTGACCAATCAGCACGAATTTCTTCACTTTATTGTCAAAACAATTGATCCAATCGTCATAAGTACTGCCTTTATCATAACCACCACCAATTAAGATGGTTGGGCGATCCATTGCTTTAATGCCCTGTATCGCGGCATCTGTATTGGTTGCTTTAGAGTCATTGTAATACATTACACCTTTTTTGGTTGCTACATATTCTATTCTATGCTCCACCGCTTGAAAGCGCCGAATTGTAGATAAAATATATTCCATTGGTACACCAGCGCTAGTGCAAATGCCGATTGCTGCCATAACATTTTCAATATTGCAAATGCCAACAAGGTTCATATCTGTTTTCACATTCAGCAGTGCCTTGCTTTTTTTATCCTCTGCAAGATAAATCTCGTCATTCTCATAATAAAGCCCATTGTCAAGCCTTTGCGACGAAGAAAAATATACCACCTGCGCTGGGCACCGACTGCCAAATGCCTTTGTATAATCGTTATCATAGTTTAGTACACAGAAATCCTCTTTCGTCTGGTTTCGCGTTACCGACTCCTTTGCCGCCACGTAATTTTCCATTGAATAATGGCGATCTAAATGATCCGGCGTGATATTTAAAATCGCTGTAACCTGCGGATGAAACTGATCGATAGTTTCCAACTGAAAGCTGGATACTTCCGCCACCGACACAGACTCCTCATTGGTCAAAGGCGCAGCATCTGTGTAAGCATTTCCAATATTTCCTACAACAAATGTTTTATCTTCTCCGCAATACTCCTGCATAATCTGCCCTACTAATGAGGTTGTGGTAGTCTTACCATTGGTTCCGGTAATCGCAATTACTTTTCCTTTTGCGACCTGGTAAGCAAGCTCTATCTCGCCCCATACTGGAATATTTTTCTTCCGAATATATTGTACAAAGCTTAAATCTGTAGGCACTCCCGGACTAAGAACAGCAAGCACCACCTCCTCTGTAACTTCATTGGAAAACGATCCCGTTATAATCTGTACCGTCGCAGCCGTTCCGATTTTGCGGGAAAGCTTTACCCCAACCTCATCATGCTTAATCTTTTCATTTCCATCATAAATTATCGGTATGGCGCCGTTTTTCACAAGGAGCGCCGCCGCACTAATACCGCTGATACCGGCACCGATAACCAACACTTTTTTACCCTTTACTGTAATCATTCCTGCTCCCATCTGCACGCAAATTATATTTTGCATATGCCTAAATTTTTTGCTGTTATTGGTAGCCGATTTCTTCCAGATAAGGAAGAATATTTTCAAATAGCTGACGCACTACCGGCGC
This sequence comes from Lachnospiraceae bacterium, assembly GCA_009774395.1. Taxonomy (GTDB): domain Bacteria; phylum Bacillota; class Clostridia; order Lachnospirales; family Lachnospiraceae; genus COE1. Next base: position 6,900 of record VSNQ01000138.1, on the reverse strand, counting down.
TGCAATCTGCCCGCCATAATACATTCCCTGCGGTGTATCAATAATAGCAAGCGCCATTACTTTAGGATTATCCGCTGGCGCAAATCCCAGAAACGACGCAATATATCTACCGCTCCCGCGCGGAAGCGTCTGGCTTGTCGCCGTTTTGCCGCCGATACGAAAGCCCTCCACATAACCGTTTTTTCCGCCGCCGTTTTCTACAACCTGCTCTAACATATAACGCAGTTTTTCTGTTGTATCTGATGAAACAATTCCCTCTGTCTCAGGATAATCAAATTCATGTATCTGATTCTGTTCTTCATTCATTACACAAACCCCGAAATGCGGCGTTATCAGCTTTCCCCCGTTAATCAGCCCCGAAACGGTTGTCATTAACCGCAGAGGCGTTATCTGAAAGGACTGCCCAAACGATATGGTCGCAAGTTCCACATTTCCGATATTTTCCAACTTGTGCATAATTGTTCCCGCTTCTCCAGGCAAATCAACTCCAGTCTTGTTTTTCAAGCCAAACTGTGTAAAATAATGATAATACTTTTCTGCTCCCAGCCGCAGCCCTACGGTAATAAAAACCGGATTGCAGGAATTCATAACACCATGCACAAAATCCTCTGCGCCATGTCCTGCACGTTTATGGCAGTGTATCCGCCTGTCATCAACCGTAATAAACCCAGGACAGGAAAAATTGTCCTGCGGCGTTACAACGCCAGCTTCCAGCCCTGCCGCAGCCGTAATAATTTTAAATGTAGACCCTGGCTCATATGTATCGTTAATACAGCCATTACGCCACATATTGTTAAGCAAATCCTGTGTTTCTCTTTTCTTACCATTCTCATCTGTCTGCTCCGCCAATGCTGCAAATTCATCAATCAACACAAACGGTTCATTTAAGTTAAATTCAGGCACATCAACCATTGCTAAAATTTCACCGTTATTGACATTCATTACAATAATGGATACGCCGGCTGCCTGTTTTGTTTTATAAGCCTGCTTCGCAAGCTGTGTAGCATACTTTTGAATATTAATATCAAGGCTGACATAGAGATCGTTTCCTGCCTGCGGTTCTTCGCGCCGTTCTCCCATGCCCTCTAGTTCAATGCCTCTTGCATCTGTCAGCGTTAATATCTGCCCTTTCTTTCCAGTTAGATATTCCTCATAAGAAACCTCTAAGCCGATAATTCCCTGATTATCTCCGCCAGTGAATCCCAGCACTTTCGATGCAAGTTCACTGTATGGATAATACCGTTTATAATCTTCATCCACCTTAACGCCTGCAAGATCAAGATTGCGGATTTTATCGCCGGTTTCCTTATCAACATTGCTCTTAATCCGTTCTCTTGATGAAATTTTCTCCACACGCTTGCGCACGTATTCTTCAGACAGCGCCAATTCCTGACTTAAAACTGCAATCACATGCTCTGGATCTTTAATCTGACTATGTATCACGGAGATGGTACATACTGTTTTGTTGTCGGCAAGCACAGTACCTGTCGCATCAATAATACGCCCGCGCGCCGCCTTGATATCTCTTTCTCTTTCGTGCAGTATCTGCGCCATTTCCATATAATGGGCGGAGCAGAATATCATAAGATAACCAAGCCTAACCATTAGCAATATCATCATCAGAATAGACATAATGCACAAAAAAAAGGTTTTCTTTTTCTGTGTAGTCATATTGCGTTTGGCTGCATTATTTTTTACTGTCATCCACAAACCTCGAAAAAGTAATTATTATAATTTATTATCTTTTTTCGAGGGATATGTTTTATTCTGCTGGATTTTCGTCCGGTGGGCCATTTCCTGACGGATTATCGCCTGACACGCTGTTTCCTGATTCACTGTTCTCCGGCAATATATTGCGTATCGGAAAGCTTCCCGACCAGATGCTCCCCGTTGAACTCGTACCTGACGATGCATTTTCCCGAATCGCTTCTGTCGCAAGATTGGGATCGTCCGACATGCTATAATTCGGATCTACTGGGATTCCCGTTACTGCATCTATTAAATTGCCATTGTCATCCACCGTAAGAGCACCCTCCTGTGGAGTATCACCTTCTCCTGTGCTGTCCCCCTCGTCTTCTGATTTATCCCCTTCTTCGCCTTCTGTGCCGCTGTCTTCTTCATCTGCATTGTCACTTGCCACAATATCACCGAGAATCTTGTCCACTTCCTCCTGTTCCGCAACAGTCATTTCTTCCGTTTTTGCAATATGCAGATAAGGTAACACTTCTGTTAAAATATTTTTAACAATTCCTGTAGCATAAGATGCAGTTGCCTGCTTTTGCATATTGGGTCGGTCAATTACACAATAAATCACAATCTGTGGATCGTCTGCTGGTGCAAAACCGATAAAGGAAACAACATAGTTTACCTTATCTCGCGGCACCATTTCCGCTGTTCCCGTCTTGCCGCCAATCGCATACCCTGCCGGCCGCGCCGAACGCCCTGTACCTTGTGCCACTGCCATATGTAAATGATGCCGCATCTGCTCCGATGTGCTGGCAGAAATCGTCTGTTTCAAAACCCGCGGCTCAATGTTGCGGATTGTATCGCCATTGGAATTTGTAATTCTGCTTACCACATGCGGCTCATAATAATAACCACCATTTATTATAGAAGAAAAAGCGCACGCCATCTCTATCATTGTAACGTTATATCCCTGACCAAACGAAGCTGTCGCAAGCTGTGTCGGCCCCATGGTCTGCTCTGTAAACACCAGCGAAGCTGTCCTTGCTTCTCCTGCCAAATCAATATTTGTCCGCAGTCCGATATTAAAGATACGCTCAAATTCCACGCTGGTTTTGGCACCGATTGCCTCTCCCATTTTCATAAATGCCACATTGCAGGACTGTTCCAGTGCACCGCCTACGTCCACGGTGCCGTGTATTGCATTGCAGCTAATATCCCTATCAGATACTGTCAATGCTCCTCCGCAGGAATATGTTTCATTCCCAACGATTTTTCCCGATTCCAAACCTGCTGCTAGTGTAATTGCCTTGGCTGTGGAGCCAGGCTCGTAGGTATCTGAAATACAGAAATTCCTCCACAAATTATTAAGAGCATCATATTCTTTTTCTTCCTGTTTTAACTGCGCAATCTGCTCCGCTGTAAAATATGGCGTTAAGTCTTTCGGATTGTTTAAATCAAAACTTGGATAATTCGCCATTGCCAGCACATCACCGTTGTTGGGATTCATTACAATCACACCACCGTTCATCATGCCGCCGCCTTCGCGCACCTCGTCTTTATGTTCTTCTCCAAACTGATTGAGATATTTTTCACAGATTGCTTGGATATTGGCATCGATCGACGTCACAAGAGAATTTCCGTCTGTCGCCGCTACGGTCGTCCGTTCCAGCACGCCGTCACCGTTTAAAAATCCATATTCCCTTCCGTTCATGCCGTTTAGTTCATCATTATAATACTCCTCCAACCCATATGTACCATTGTTATCCGTACCAGTAAATCCAATGACATCACATGCCAATGAATTGTTTGGATACCGTCTGATATATTCCTCCTCAAACCAGACGCCTTGTATCAGACCAAGCTTCCTGTCCTTCTCTGTTATCTGTTTATTTTGTTTTTCTGCATCATCATTATACTGTTTTTCCCGCTCCTGAAAAGTTCTGACTTCTTCATAGGGAATCCGCTTTTTCCATACTTTATACTGGGAAGTGGGATTATTTTCCACATATTCATTTAGTTCGGAACGGCTCAGCCCAAAGCAGTCTGCCATTGCTGACAATGTAGGTTCTTTGTTCTTCTCATCGTCCAGCATTACCTTACAGTCAAGCACTACATTATAGACCATCTCGCTAACCGCAAGAATCGTTCCGTTAGCATCTGTAATATTTCCGCGCTTAAACGGAAGTGTTTTTGAGTCGTAACGCTGACGGGACAATATCTTTTTCTTATAATCTACTTCGTTGTCGCGCGTTATCGCATAAAGCCGGACGCCTAACCCTGCAAAAGCCAGCAGGATAATCATCATCATCACCGCCAGCTTCATTGACTTCACTTTCTGCAGATTAAACCTTCTAAACTTTCGTATGTTTGATTTTCTCTTCGTCGGTTTTCTTTTACTATTTCTTTGTGCCATCAAACCACCCTTTTACAACCTTATTGTAGCACTTTTAATTACTTGGGATTTCGCTGTATTGGCGCACATAATCGCTGCCTTGGCTGGAATAAGGAACTACTTGTCCTTCCTTTGCATACTTCATTCCAAGTTCATTAACCGCAATGCGTTTAATTTCCTCCAAATCCACATTGCTCATAATTTTTGTGTACATTTCATCATTAGAAAGCTTTAAACTATTTAATTCGCTTTCAAGCTGTGAAATATTATTGACATGAAGCGTTATACTTGACTGCAATCTGACATATCCCAACAAAACAATGCTTAATACAACAAGCGCCGCTGTCATCACACCCATATAAGCAATGTTCATTGGCATTACTTTTACCTGCTGCTTTCTGCGCGCATTTGCCTTATGTTTGTTCTGCGACACTGGTTTGCGTTTGCGCTGTGGTGCAGTTTCAAGCTTTCTCGCAGCATTTCCTTCTATATAAGATTGTCTTTTGTACCCGCTTGTATTTCTGGCGGGACTTCTATTGTTTCTATTGCTTTGCTTGGCATAACCCATATTCATCCCTTCCTTTTCTTTATATTTTTAAAACTTATTGATTTTACATATTTTTAAGCATTTTTTCTCTACGCTTTTCAGGCTTTGGATTAATGCTTTGAAATCTAATATTTTTCAAAAACCCGCAGCTTTGCGCTTTTTGATCTTGGGTTTTCTTCCTGTTCTTCCTTTGAGGGCAAAATCGCTTTTCTAGGCACCGCTTTGCCCACAGAAACCTTGCCACATATGCAGACCGGAAATTCCGGCGGACAAATACAAGGGTTTTCCATTTTCCGAAAAAAATTTTTAACAATCCGATCCTCTAAGGAATGAAATGTAATAATACAAAGTCTTCCCTGCGGATTCAGCATCTGTACCATATGCTCCAAAGATTCTTTTAATACATCCAATTCATGGTTACATTCAATGCGAATTGCCTGAAATGTACGTTTCGAGGGATGTCCTCCTGTCGCGCGCATTTTTGCCGGAATTGCCGCCTTAATCAATTCATTTAATTCAAACGTTGTTTCAATTGGCTGGTTCTGCCGCGCTGCCACAATATGCTTTGCAATATTCTTGGCAAACTGTTCTTCACCGTATTCCTTAATCACACGGTAAAGTTCCTGTTCGCTATAGTTATTTACAATATCCCTTGCAGTAAGTGTCTGCTGCTGATCCATGCGCATATCTAACTGCGAATTATGGGAATACGTAAATCCACGCTCTACTGTGTCAAGCTGATACGAAGAAACGCCTAAATCCAACACAATTCCATCTACTTTCGAAATTCCCAGTTCTGCCAGCGCTTGTCCGGCATTGCAGTAGTTATTCCGAATAATTGTGACCTTATCCTGAAATTCTGCCAGCCGCTTCCCTGCTGCCGCAATTGCATCTGCATCTTGGTCAATCCCAATAAAATGCCCTTTATCCGATAATCTTGTACAAACTGCATAGGCATGTCCACCCCCGCCAAGCGTACCATCAAGGTATACGCCGTCAGATTTTATCTTCAGTGCGTCAATTGTTTCCCCAAGCAGCACAGACTTATGCTGAAATTCCATATTGTGTCCTTTCCTTATTTCTCGTATTATATCATCAGCCCCAACTCTGCCATATGTTCCGCAATATCATCCATATCGTCATATTCTGAGGCTTCTGCCCATCTGTCTTTGCTCCAGATCTCTATATGCCCCCCTACTCCTGCCAGGATTACCTCCTTATCCAAATCCGCAAATTCCCGCAGCGAGGGCGGTAATAGGATTCTCCCCTGTTTATCGACCTCCACGCTTGCCGCGCCTGCTAAGAAAAAACGGACAAACTTTCGTGATTCTTTATTCATCAGCGGTAAAGCTTTCAGCTTTTCTTCAAAAGCAGTCCATTCCGTGTTATCATACACAAACAAGCAGCCATCCAGCCCCTTTGTCACCACGAATGTATCTCCTAGTTTTTCGCGGAACTTGGAAGGAATTATCAGCCTGCCCTTTGCGTCTACTGTATGATTGTATTCGCCCATGTACATAACAATCATCACCCACTTAAAACCACTTCATTCCACTTTTTACCACTTAATTTACATTTTACATGATAATAAAGGAAATAGCAAGATTTTATTTATTGGCAGAAATTGGAAATTATTGTTTTTTAATATTTTTTTATATCTTTTTACTTAATATTTTGTGGAATAATGTATAGAAAACACAATAAATTATAGGAAATAAAAAAAGGAACATCCCGCAATTTAGGAGCTTTTCGCCGCCAGCGTTCATTCCTTATTTTATAAAAATTTAATTATTATATGATGCAATAATCTGATCACGGTAGGATTTCCACTTTTCAAAGCTGGAGGATTTTGTAAAATCTATAAACTCACTTGTACAACAGTCTATTAATCTGCATCCTAAATCTTTGTGGAGTGCTTTTAACACCTCGGTTGGTTCTTCGCTGCCCCGAATCGACAATCCTATGCTTTCATTTTCTTCCTCTGGATAAACTTCAATTGACCATGTATTGGTTCTCATAAGCTGTGACGCTATTGTAGGATCATATTCTGCGGACTGCTGCCCTGCTATCTTCTGCATTTCTTGTGTAAATTCGGCAAAGCTAAAGGGAATAATATTTTCCGATTCTATTTCCTCTAAAGGTTCTTTATTTGTCTTTGTACGAATTAAAACAACATCCCAACTCATTGCAAATTATCTCCTTCCTTCTGTGCAGCTTTGTAAAATTAATTAAGATCTATTTTATATCCATTATAGAATGATTAAAGCGTCAAAAG